>PNND01000228.1 GCA_013824045.1 Rhodobacter sp.
CTCGGGCTGCGTCACGCGCTGTCGGCCAAGGCCAAGGCGGGTGAACTGGTGATCGTGGACAGCCTGGTGATGGCGGAAGCCAAGACCGCCCTGCTGGCCAAGACCCTGCAGGAACGTGGCTGGAAGCGCGTGCTGATCATCGATGGTGCGGATGTCGACGCGAATTTCGTGCTGGCCGCCCGCAACATCGAAGGGATCGACGTGCTGCCGACCATCGGTGCAAACGTTTATGACATCCTCAAGCGTGACACTCTGGTGATCACGAAGGCCGGTGTCGAAGCACTGGAGGCTCGTCTGAAATGAGCGTGAAACCCGAACATTACGACCTGATCAAGAAGCCGATCATCACCGAGAAAGCCACCATGGCATCGGAGCATGGCGCGGTTGTGTTTCAGGTTGCCATGGATGCGACCAAGCCCGCCATCAAGGAAGCCGTGGAAGCGGTTTTCGGCGTGAAGGTGAAAGCGGTGAACACCGTCGTTACCAAGGGCAAGGCCAAGAAGTTCCGCGGTCGCGCAGGCGAGCGGTCGGACAAGAAGAAGGCCTATGTCATGCTGGAAGAAGGCAACACTATCGACGTTGCCACCGGCCTCTGATATTGAGCCGACGAATCTGGCGGCCCCGGTTTTCCGGGGCCGTGGATTTTTAAAGAATCCGGTCGTTTTGCCTGCGGGCAACAGGCCGAAATCGGGGATCTTCGGAGCCCTATAACCACGGGACCGCATCTGCGATCCCTTAGCTGACGGAAGACAGAGAGCATGGCACTCAAGTCGTATAAACCGACGACGCCTGGCCAGCGTGGGCTGGTTCTGATCGACCGTTCGGAGCTGTGGAAAGGACGCCCTGTCAAAGCCCTTACCGAGGGTTTGACCAAGACGGGTGGCCGGAACAACACCGGACGTATCACTATGTTCCACAAGGGCGGCGGCGCAAAGCGCCTGTACCGCATTGTGGATTTCAAGCGCCGCAAGTTCGACATCGCGGCGACCGTGGAACGGATCGAATATGACCCGAACCGCACCGCTTTCATCGCGCTGGTGAAATATGCGGATGGCGAGCTTGCCTATATCCTGGCTCCGCAGCGTCTGGCTGTGGGTGACAGCGTGATCGCCGGCGCCAAGACCGACGTGAAGCCCGGCAATGCGATGCCCTTCTCGGGCATGCCGATCGGAACGATCGTGCACAACGTCGAGCTGAAGCCCGGCAAGGGCGGCCAGCTGGCGCGCGCCGCGGGCACCTATGCCCAGTTCGTGGGCCGTGACGGTGGCTATGCGCAGATCCGCCTGTCTTCGGGCGAATTGCGGATGGTGCGTCAGGAATGCATGGCGACCATCGGTGCCGTGTCGAACCCCGACAATTCGAACCAGAACCTCGGCAAGGCCGGGCGTCGCCGCCACATGGGCATCCGCCCAACCGTTCGTGGTGTTGCGATGAACCCGATCGACCACCCGCATGGCGGTGGTGAAGGCCGCACCTCGGGTGGTCGTCACCCGGTGACGCCGTGGGGCAAGGGGACCAAGGGCAACCGGACCCGTTCGAACAAGCAGACGGACAAGTACATCGTCCGTTCGCGTCACGCCAAGAAAAAAGGGCGCTAATCCATGACTCGTTCTATCTGGAAAGGCCCGTTCGTCGACGCTTACGTCCTGAAAAAGGCCGAGAAAGCACGGGAATCGGGCAAGAACGAAGTGATCAAGATCTGGTCGCGCCGTTCCACCATCCTGCCGCAGTTCGTTGGCCTGACCTTCGCGGTCTACAACGGGCACAAGCACATTCCCGTCAATGTGACCGAAGAAATGATCGGCCAGAAGTTCGGGGAATATTCCCCGACGCGGACCTACTACGGTCACGCCGCCGACAAGAAAGCCAAGAGGAAGTAAGCCATGGGTAAGGAAAAGAATCCGCGCCGCGTGGCGGACAACGAAGCGATGGCGATTGCCCGGATGCTTCGCACCTCGCCGCAGAAGCTGAACCTCGTCGCCGGTCTGATCCGGGGCAAGAAGGTGGAAAAGGCGCTTGCCGATCTCACCTTCTCCAAGCGCCGCATCGCGGGTGACGTGAAGAAGTGCCTGCAGTCGGCGATCGCCAATGCGGAAAACAACCACAATCTCGACGTTGACAGCCTTGTCGTCGCCGAAGCCTGGGTCGGCAAGAACCTGGTCATGAAGCGCGGCCGTCCGCGGGCGCGTGGCCGGTTCGGCAAGATCATGAAACCGTTCAGCGAGATCACCATCAAGGTGCGTCAAGTCGGGGAGTCTGCATAATGGGTCAGAAGGTTAACCCCATCGGGATGCGCCTCCAGGTCAACCGCACCTGGGACAGCCGCTGGTTCGCCGAGTCGAAGGACTATGGCAATCTGCTGCTTGAAGACCTGCGGATGCGCGAGTTCATCCACAAGGAGCTAAAGCAGGCTGGCATCAGCCGCGTGATCATCGAACGCCCCCACAAGAAGTGCCGTGTGACCATTCACACCGCACGTCCGGGCGTGATCATCGGCAAGAAGGGCGCGGACATCGAAACGCTTCGCAAGAAGCTGACCGCGTTCACCAAGTCTGAACTGCACCTGAACATCGTCGAAGTTCGCAAGCCGGAACTGGACGCACAACTGGTGGCCGAGTCGATCGCCCAGCAGATGGAGCGCCGGGTTTCGTTCCGCCGGGCCATGAAGCGGGGCGTGCAGAACGCCATGCGGATCGGCGCGCTGGGGATTCGTGTGAACGTCGCCGGTCGTCTGGGTGGTGCGGAAATCGCGCGGACCGAATGGTACCGCGAAGGCCGTGTTCCGCTGCACACGCTGCGCGCCGACATCGACTATGCGCTGTCGGAAGCCGAGACGCCCTATGGGATCATCGGTGTGAAGGTGTGGATCTTCAAGGGCGAGATCCTTGAGCATGATCCGCAGGCCCATGATCGCCGTCAGGCCGAAGCGCAAGAAGGCGCCGCGCCTCGTGCGCCGCGCCGCGACCGCGAACGCGCGTAAGGGAGTAGAAGGAAATGCTGCAACCGAAACGGACCAAGTTCCGCAAACAGCACAAGGGCCGTATCCACGGCGAGGCGAAGGGCGGCTTTCTGCTGAACTTCGGGTCCTTTGCTCTGAAAGCCACTGAACCCGAGCGTGTGACCGCGCGGCAGATCGAAGCGGCCCGCCGCGCGATCACCCGCCACATGAAGCGCCAGGGTCGCGTCTGGATCCGGATTTTCCCGGATGTTCCGGTGTCGTCGAAGCCGACCGAAGTCCGTATGGGTAAAGGTAAGGGTTCGGTGGATTACTGGGCAGCCAAGGTGAAGCCGGGCCGCATCATGTTCGAGATCGACGGGGTGTCCGAGATCATCGCACGTGAAGCCCTGCGTCTGGGCGCCATGAAACTGCCGGTCACGACGCGCGTTGTCGCGAAGGAAGACTGGTAAGAAGGGCGGGGTAATCCCCGCGCTACAGGATTGGCCCCTGCCGGAAACGGTGGGGGCTTTTTCGTTGTCCGGATCAGATGAATAAAGCGGAAACTAGCACTTGCCCTTAAAGCCCGCCCCCCGTATAGCAGCGCATCCACGGCTCCGGGGCGACTCGGAATCGGTGGTTTGTCATTGATCCACCAGGTTCAAGGTTACCCTGAGACGATTGCAGGGGCCCGCTGGTGATTGAGAAAAGGAAGATGGCGCATGATCGCCAAGGAATTGAAGACAAAGACGCCTGACCAGCTGCGTGACAGCCTGGTTGCGCTGAAGAAGGAAGCGTTCAACCTGCGCTTCCAGCAGGCCACCGGCCAGCTCGAGAACACCGCCCGCATGAACGCCATCCGCAAGGACGTGGCGCGCATCAAGACGGTGCTGACGCAAAAAGCCGCTGAAGCCGCGAAATAAGAGGATCACGACATGCCCAAACGCATCCTGCAAGGTGTTGTGACCTCGGACAAGAACGAGCAGACGATCACCGTTCTGGTCGAGCGCCGCTTCAAGCACCCGTTGCTGCAAAAGACCGTCCGCAAGTCCAAGAAGTACCGGGCCCACGACGAGCATAACAAGTTCAAGGTTGGCGACGCCGTCCGCATCGAGGAATGTGCGCCGATTTCGAAAACGAAACGTTGGACGGTGGTTGTCGAGGCGTAAGCCGCAACCTCCGTTCGACACGAACGAAACCCTGGGACCGTTACGATCATGACGGTTCCCAAAGGTCGGGAGTAAACCAATGATCCAGATGCAGACCAATCTGGATGTAGCTGACAACTCTGGCGCGCGCCGGGTTCAGTGCATCAAGGTTCTTGGCGGTTCGCACCGCCGTTATGCTTCGGTCGGCGACATCATCGTGGTGTCGGTGAAGGAAGCTATTCCGAAAGGCCGTGTGAAGAAGGGGGATGTCCGCAAGGCCGTCGTCGTTCGCACCGCCAAGGAAGTCCGCCGTGAAGACGGCACGTCGATCCGCTTTGACCGTAACGCCGCCGTCATCCTGAACAATCAGGGCGAACCGGTCGGCACCCGTATCTTCGGGCCGGTCGTGCGCGAGCTGCGTGCGAAGAACTTCATGAAGATCATCTCGCTGGCTCCGGAGGTGCTCTGATGGCTGCGAAACTCAAGAAGGGTGACACGGTCATCGTGCTCACCGGCAAGGACAAGGGCAAGAAGGGCGAGATTTCCGCCGTCATGCCCAAGGACAACAAGGCCGTCGTCGATGGCGTGAACGTCGCGATCCGCCACACCAAGCAGTCGGCCTCGTCGCAGGGCGGCCGTCTGGCCAAGGCGCTGCCGGTCGATCTGTCGAACCTGGCGATCGTTGACAAGAACGGCAAACCCACCCGTGTCGGCTTCCGCATGGAAGGCGACAAGAAGGTGCGTTACGCCAAGTCCACCGGGGAGGCGATCTGATGCTTGACCAAGCCACCTATACCCCGCGGGCCAAGGCGGACTATGCCACGCGCATCCGCCCCGCGATGAAGGAAGAGTTCTCCTACAAGAACGACATGCAGATCCCCAAGCTCGAGAAGATCGTGCTGAACATGGGCGTCGGCGAAGCGGTCAAGGACACCAAAAAGGTGAAGCAGGCCGCCGAGGAACTGTCGCAGATTGCCGGTCAGAAAGCGGTCATCACCTATGCAAAGAAGTCGATCGCCGGCTTCCGCGTGCGGGAAGAGATGCCGCTGGGCTGCAAGGTCACGCTGCGCGGCGACCGGATGTACGAATTCCTGGATCGTCTGATCACGATCGCCCTGCCGCGCGTCCGCGACTTTCGCGGCGTGAAGGGCACGTCCTTTGATGGCCGTGGCAACTATGCCATGGGCTTGAAGGAACACATCGTGTTCCCGGAAATCAACTTCGACAAGGTCGACGAAGTTCTGGGAATGGACATCATCATCTGCACCAACGCGAAGACCGACGCAGAAGCCAAGGCGCTGTTGAAGCATTTCAACATGCCCTTCACGTCGTAACCGCGAGGAACCTAGATATGGCAAAAAAATCCATGGTGAACCGCGAAGTGAAGCGCGCCAAGCTTGTGAAGCAGCATGCTTCGAAGCGCGCGGCACTCAAGGCGGTGATCAACGACCAGTCCAAGCCGGTGGAAGAGCGCTTCAAGGCGACTCTGAAGCTTGCCGAACTGCCCCGCAACTCGTCCGCCACCCGGCTGCACAACCGCTGCCAACTGACGGGCCGTCCCCATGCTTATTATCGTAAGCTGAAACTCTCGCGCATCATGCTGCGGGAACTGGCCTCGTTCGGCCAGATCCCCGGCATGGTGAAGTCGAGCTGGTAAGGGAGGAAGACAGATGTCGATGAACGATCCTCTCGGCGATATGCTGACCCGTATCCGCAACGCGCAACAGCGCGGCAAATCCACCGTGGCGACGCCGGCTTCGAAGCTGCGCGCCTGGGTGTTGGATGTGCTGGAAACGGAAGGCTACATCCGCGGCTACGAGAAAAAGACGACCGAGAATGGCCAGGGCGAACTGGTGATCTCGCTCAAGTACTTTGAAGGCACCCCGGTGATCCGCGAATTGAAGCGCGTGTCCAAGCCGGGCCGCCGCGTCTATATGGGTGTCAAGGACATCCCGTCGGTGCGGAACGGTCTGGGTGTTTCCATCGTCTCCACGCCGAAAGGCGTCATGTCCGATGCAGCAGCACGGTCCGCCAATGTTGGCGGCGAAGTGCTCTGCACCGTGTTCTGAGGAGGGTGGTATGTCTCGTATTGGAAAGAAGCCGGTCGAAATGCCCAAGGGCGTGTCGGCCTCGATCAGCGGTCAGACCATCGAAGTGAAGGGGCCGAAAGGCACCCGCAGCTTCACCGCTGGCGACGACGTGACGCTGACTGTCGACGGAACCACCATCAAGGTGACTCCGCGCGGCATGTCGAAGCGCGCACGTCAGCAGTGGGGCATGACCCGCTCCATGGTGTCCAACCTTGTGGTTGGCGTGACCGATGGGTTCAAGAAGGACCTGGAAATCCAGGGCGTGGGTTACCGCGCCGCGATGAACGGGAATATCCTGAAGCTGTCGCTCGGCTATTCGCATGAGGTCAACTTCGAAGTGCCGAAGGGGGTGACTGTCACCTCTCCGAAGCAGACTGAAATCGTTGTGGAAGGTATCGACCAGCAGCTTGTCGGACAGGTTGCGGCGAACATCCGTGAGTGGAAGCGCCCCGAGCCCTATAAGGGCAAGGGCATCCGCTACAAGGATGAGTACATCTTCCGCAAGGAAGGCAAGAAGAAGTAAGGGGCGCAACCATGGCGAACACGAAAAGAGAGCTGTTCCTCAAGCGTCGCATGCGCGTCCGGAACAAGATCAAGGCGATGTCGAACGGGCGTCTGCGCCTGTCGGTGCATCGTTCCAGCAAGAACATCAGCGTCCAGCTGATCGACGACGTGAAGGGGGTCACCGTGGCCGCTGCCTCGTCGCTCGAAAAGGATCTGGGCGTGGTCGGCAAGAACAACGTCGAGGCTGCGGCCAAGATCGGCGCTGCGATTGCAGAACGTGCCAAGAAGGCCGGCGTGGAAGAATGCTATTTCGACCGCGGTGGTTACATCTTCCACGGCAAGATCAAGGCCTTGGCCGATGCTGCCCGTGAAGGTGGCCTGAAGTTCTGATATCAGAGGGCGGCGCGCAGGTGCCGCCCCGATGATCCCGGCCCAGCGCCATGCGCGGTGCACGAGGATTGGCCCATAACGGCGCTTTGCCGCGCCACGAGTGAAGGAATGCCATATGGCAGAACGTGACAACCGCCGGGAAGGCCGTGGCAATGACCGCCGCGACAACCGCCCGGAAGAAACCCCGGAATTCGCCGACCGTCTGGTCGCGATCAACCGCGTGTCGAAAACCGTTAAGGGCGGCAAGCGCTTTGGCTTTGCGGCACTTGTCGTGGTCGGCGACCAGCGTGGTCGTGTCGGCTTTGGTAAGGGCAAGGCCAAGGAAGTGCCGGAAGCGATCCGCAAGGCCACTGAACAGGCCAAGCGCTCGCTCATCCGCGTTCCGCTGAAGGATGCGCGCACGCTGCATCACGATATGGAAGGCCGTCATGGCGCGGGCAAAGTGGTGATGCGGACGGCTGTTGCCGGTACCGGGATCATCGCCGGTGGTCCGATGCGCGCCGTGTTCGAAATGCTGGGGATTCAGGACGTGGTGGCGAAATCCATCGGGTCGCAGAACCCCTACAACATGATCCGCGCAACCATCGACGGGTTGAAGCAGGAAACCTCGCCCCGGCAGGTCGCGAATCGTCGCGGCAAGAAGGTGGCCGAGATTCTGCGCAAGCCCGAAGCTGAAGCAGTGGAGGCGTGATCATGGCAGCCAAGAAAACCATCGTGGTCAAGCAGGTGGCATCTGCCGCCCGCCGCCCGGCCGTACAGACCGCGACCCTGAAAGGTCTGGGGCTGAACAAGATGCACCGCACGCGCGAGTTGGAAGACACGCCTTCCGTGCGTGGCATGGTGCGGTCGATCTCGCATCTTGTGCAGATCGTCGAAGAGCGCGGGTAACTCGCCCTATACGCAACGAAACAAATGCGCCCCGGTCTTCCGGGGCGTTTTTGTTTTTGCCGTCCTAGATTGCGAGTAGGGCGCGGTCTTGCGGATGGTCACGTCAGCCAGCAGGATGATCCGGCCGCGCAAGAGGGAACCCCTATGATTGTCAGAACGCTTGCCTCCATCATCGACACGCCTGCCCATGTGAAAGGCGACGCTTTTGAGAGCCGCCGCATCCTGCTGGCGGCCGACGGGTTGGGCTATTCGCTGCATGACACGCTGTGCAAGGGTGGGACGGAACAGCGTCTGGAATACCGCAACCACATTGAGACGAATTACATCATCGAAGGCGAGGGCGAGGTAGAGAACGTCGCCACCGGCGAGGTGTGGCCGCTTGCGCCGGGAACGGTTTACGTGCTGGATCGGCACGAGGCGCATCTGCTGCGCGCCCGGACGGACCTGCGGATCATCTGCGTCTTTACCCCGGCGCTGAGCGGGCAGGAAAAGCATGATGCCGATGGCAGCTATCCTGCGGTAGGGTAGGGCCGGGTCACCATGCTTGCCAAGGCGGGGTTGGTGGGATAAGGCCACGCGGTGATCCTTCGGGGGCACAGAATCAACAAGAAATGCCGCGTTGCCCTTCATCCGTCGCAGGTATGGGCATTCCGGCCAAGGAGTATGCGACATGAAATTGAATGAACTGCGTGACAATGACGGCGCCGCCAAGAAGCAGAAGCGTGTGGCGCGCGGCCCGGGTTCGGGCAAGGGCAAGACCGCCGGGCGCGGGATCAAGGGCCAGAAGTCCCGTTCGGGTGTGGCACTTGGCGGGTATGAAGGCGGCCAGATGCCGCTGTACCGCCGCCTGCCCAAGCGCGGCTTCAACAAGCCGAACCGTCTGGAATTCTCGGTGGTCAACCTCGGCCTGATCGAGAAGTTCATCGGTCTGGGCAAGCTGGACGCTAAGGCCGAGATCACCGAAGACGTGCTGGTCGCTGCTGGCCTGACCAAGACCAAGCGCGATGGTATCCGCATCCTGGGCAAGGGCGAGATCACGTCGAAGGTCAAGCTGGTGGTCACCGGTGCGTCTGCCTCGGCCATCGAAGCGGTCGAAAAGGCCGGTGGGTCGATCACTGTGAAGGCATCGGCGGCAGCGGCAGCCGAATAACGGTTGTGAGCGGTCGCAGGACCGCTTACATCAGGGCAAGTTTTCCCGCGCCGCCGACCGGAAAACGGTTCGGCGGCGCCTCCATGAAAGAAGTCTGGGCATGGCATCTGCTGCGGAGCAAATGGCGGCGAACCTGAGTTGGTCCGCCCTTGGCAAGGCGACCGACCTTCGCCAACGCATTTTCTTTACCCTCGGGTTGCTGATCGTCTACCGGCTGGGGACATATATCCCCGTGCCCGGTATCGACGGGACGGCACTGCGCGAGTTCATGACGGAGGCGAGCCAGGGCATCGGTGGGATGCTCAACCTGTTCACAGGTGGCGCGATCAGCCGTATGGGCATCTTTGCGCTGGGGATCATGCCCTATATCAGCGCGTCGATCATCGTGCAGCTGATGGCGGCGATGGTGCCGAAGCTGGAGCAGTTGAAGAAAGAAGGCGAGCAGGGCCGCAAGAAGCTGAACCAATACACGCGCTATGGCACGGTGGTTCTGGCGATCTTTCAGGCCTGGGGGATTGCGGTTTCGCTGGAAGCGGGCGGTCTGGCCCATGATCCGGGCCTGTTCTTCAAAGCGGCCTGCGTGATCACGCTGGTGGGCGGGACGATGTTCCTGATGTGGCTGGGTGAGCAGATCACTGCGCGCGGCATCGGCAACGGGATTTCGCTGATCATTTTCGTGGGGATCGTGGCGGAAATTCCGGCGGCGCTGGTGCAGTTCTTTGAACAGGGCCGGTCGGGCGCGCTGTCGACGCCGCTGATCCTCGGCATTATCGTGATGGTGATCGCGGTCATCGCCTTTGTGGTGTTCATGGAGCGCGCGCTGCGCAAGGTCCATATCCAGTATCCGCGCCGTCAGGTGGGGATGAAGGTTTTCGACGGCGGGTCATCGCATCTGCCGATCAAGGTGAACCCGGCGGGCGTGATCCCGGCGATCTTTGCCTCGTCCCTGCTCTTGTTGCCGACGACGATCGGCACCTTCTCGGGGTCGGATACCAACCCGGTGCTGTCGACGCTGATGGCCTATCTGGGCTATGGCCAGCCGCTTCATCTGTTGCTGATGGCGGCGATGATCGTGTTCTTCTCGTATTTCTACACTGCCAATGTGGCGTTCAAGGTGGAAGATGTGGCCGACAACCTGAAGAACCAGCAAGGGTTCATTCCGGGTATCCGGCCCGGCAAGAAGACCGAGGAATATCTGGAATACGTTCTGAACCGTGTTCTTGTGCTGGGGTCGGCCTATCTGGCTGCGGTCTGTCTGCTGCCCGAGATCCTGATCGCTGAAGTCGGATTGCCGTTCTACTTCGGGGGCACGTCGGTGTTGATCGTGGTGTCGGTGACGATGGACACGATCAACCAGATCCAGTCGCATTTGCTGGCGCATCAGTATGAAGGGTTGATCGAGAAGTCGAACCTGCGTGGCAAGAAGCGTACGGCGCCCAAGGCGCCAGCGCGGCGCTGATCGCGGGGGGGACATGGTCAACATCATTCTTCTGGGCCCGCCCGGGGCGGGAAAAGGAACGCAGGCCAAGCGGCTGGTGGATGAGCGCGGCATGGTGCAACTGTCGACCGGCGACATGCTGCGCGAGGCCAAGACCAGCGGCACCGAAATGGGCCGCCGCGTCGCCGACGTGATGGCGCGGGGCGAGTTGGTCACCGATGAGATCGTGATCGGGCTGATTGAGGAGAAGCTTGCCGCTGGCGCGAGCGGCGGTTTCATTTTTGACGGTTTTCCGCGCACACTGAAGCAGGCCGATGCGCTGGGCGCGCTGCTGGAGCGGTTCGGCGCGCGGCTGGATGCCGTGATCGAACTGGTGGTGGATGACGAGGCGCTGGTTGGGCGCATCGTCAAGCGGGCCGAAGAGGCGCATGCCGCAGGCCAACCCGTGCGCGCCGACGACACGCCCGAAGTCTTTGCCGGGCGGCTGCGTGCCTATTACAAGCAGACCGCCCCGCTGATCGGCTATTATCACGCGAAGGGCGACCTACGGCAGGTCGACGGCATGGCCAGTATGGACGCCGTTGCAACCGCCATCGCGGCAGTGCTTGACAAAGCCTGAAAATGGCACCCCGCGCCCTTGACGGGCAGGGGAAAAGCCCATAAAGCACGGCGTCCCGCAAGGGAATCGTCCGGCCATATTGATGCTTGGCTGGTCAGATCGAATCGGTGGCAAGGGATCGCCCGCGCCGTCGGAGTTGTGAAAAAAGGTTCTGGCATCACGGAACCGCAACGAAAAGGAACATACGTTTGGCACGTATTGCTGGCGTCAATATCCCCACCCAAAAGCGGGTGCCGATTGCCCTGACCTACATCACCGGTATCGGCCCGCATAATGCCGAGATCATCTGCACGTCGCTTAACATCGACACCTCGCGTCGCGTGAACCAGCTGTCGGATGCCGAAGTTCTGGCGATCCGCGAATTCATCGATGCGAACTTCACCGTCGAAGGCGACCTGCGTCGCGAAGTGTCGATGAACATCAAGCGTCTGATGGATCTGGGCTGCTATCGCGGCCTGCGTCACCGCAAGGGCCTGCCGGTCCGCGGTCAGCGCACCCACACGAACGCACGTACCCGTAAGGGCCCCGCCAAAGCCATCGCTGGCAAGAAGAAATAAGGAGGGGCACCCATGGCACGTGATACCAAGAGCGCCGCGCGCACCAAGAAAAAAGAACGCAAGAACATTGCCGCTGGCGTGGCACATGTGAATTCGTCGTTCAACAACACCAAGATTCTGATTTCCGACGTTCAGGGCAACGCGATTTCGTGGTCCTCGGCCGGCACGATGGGTTTCAAAGGGTCGCGCAAGTCGACGCCTTATGCTGCCCAGATGGCCGCTGAAGATGCCGGGAAGAAGGCGCAAGAGCATGGCGTGAAAACGCTGGAAGTCGAAGTGCAGGGTCCGGGTTCGGGCCGCGAGTCGGCGCTGCGCGCGCTGGCCGCTGTGGGATTCAACATCACCTCGATCCGTGATGTCACCCCGCTGGCACATAACGGCTGCCGTCCGCCGAAGCGCCGCCGCGTCTGAAACTGTTTGATATGGGCGGGCCGTGCCTTTGGGTGCGGCCCGTCTCATCTATTTCTGATCCTCGGGCGTCCGCCGCTAACTGGACATGGGCAGCGGGCAAGTATGGAGGCGAAAGCATGATCCACAAGAACTGGCAAGAACTCATCAAACCGACGCAGTTGGTGGTCAAGCCCGGGGCAGACCCCGCGCGCGTGGCGACGGTGATCGCCGAACCGCTGGAGCGCGGCTTTGGCCTGACGCTGGGCAACGCGCTGCGTCGCGTGCTGATGTCGTCGCTGCAGGGCGGGGCCATCACCTCGGTGCAGATCGACAACGTTTTGCATGAGTTTTCCAGCGTGGCCGGTGTGCGCGAAGACGTGACCGACATCGTGCTGAACCTCAAGGGCGTGAGCCTGAAGATGGAAGTCGAAGGGCCGAAGCGCCTGTCGATTTCGGCCAAGGGTCCGGGCGTTGTGACCGCTGGCGACATCTCGGAATCCAATGGGATCGAGGTTCTGAACAAGGACCACGTGATCTGCCATCTGGATGACGGCGCGGATGTGTTCATGGAACTGACGGTGAATACCGGCAAGGGCTATGTCGCGGCTGACAAGAACCGCCCCGAAGATGCGCCGATCGGTCTGATCCCGATTGATGCGATCTATTCGCCGGTCAAGAAGGTTTCGTACGAAGTGCAGCCCACCCGCGAGGGGCAGGTGCTGGACTATGACAAGCTGACGATGAAGATCGAAACCGACGGCAGCCTGACGCCGGATGACGCCGTGGCCTATGCCGCGCGCATCCTGCAGGACCAGCTGTCGATCTTCGTCAACTTCGACGAGCCGGAATCGGCCAAGCTGGGCGAAGTGGATGCGGGCCTCGAATTCAACCCGCTGCTGCTGAAGAAGGTCGACGAGCTGGAGCTTTCGGTGCGTTCGGCCAACTGCCTGAAGAATGACAACATCGTCTATATCGGCGATCTGATCCAGAAGACCGAAGCCGAGATGCTGCGCACGCCGAACTTTGGCCGCAAGTCCCTGAACGAAATCAAGGAAGTGCTGTCGGGCATGGGCCTGCATCTGGGCATGGAAGTCGAGGATTGGCCGCCGGAAAACATCGAAGATCTGGCCAAGCGGTTTGAGGACCAGTTCTGAGGAATTCGGGACGCGCGCCTTTGGTGCGCGTCCCGAAAAATGCCCGCGCAGGCGGGGAATACCTGGGCATTCCGCCCCAACGACGCGGCCTGCACGCACAGGCCGCAACACAAAGCAAAACGAGACGATAGGAGACCATCATGCGTCACTCGAACGGCTACCGTAAGCTGAACCGCACCCATGAACACCGCAAGGCGATGTTCGCCAACATGTGCGGCTCGCTCATCGAACATGAACAGATCAAGACGACCCTGCCCAAGGCCAAGGAACTGCGCCCGATCATCGAAAAGCTGATCACGCTGGCCAAGCGCGGCGACCTGCATGCGCGCCGTCAGGCCCATGCGCAGCTGAAGCAGGACATGCATACCGCGCGCCTGTTCGAAATTCTGGGACCGCGCTACAAGGACCGTCAGGGCGGTTACGTCCGCGTGCTGAAGGCCGGGTTCCGTTATGGCGACATGGCCCCGATGGCGATCATCGAGTTTGTCGACCGTGACACCTCGGCCAAGGGTGCGGCTGACCGCGCCCGCGTCGAGGCTGAGGACGCCGCCGAGGATTGATATCCTGCTGTGAATTGACCACATGACGAAAAGCCCGCCGCATGGCGGGCTTTTCTCATTGGCGACGTGGTTTGTCGGGAAGGTAAGGGATTTCTGCCTTGGCCCCGGCAGGACGCGAAGTTATCGAGAAACTACATTTTGCAGATGTTTCTTCTTGTGCGAATGCGCGATAAGGGCGTAGCAATCATAGGTTGAAAGGGGGCGTGCTCGCGCAGAGCTGAACATGTCGGAAAGAAAGGTTGTTAATCAGTTGCTGGAGGAGCTCGATCAGTTGGCCCCAATGGGCTATTCCGTCGGGTTGCACATTCGCTACGCAAGTCCTCTGGTTTATAGAAGCACCTATCCGGCGGAATGGACGGAGTTTTACAACAGCCATTCCTATTATCTGCGGGATCCACTGGTGTTCTGGGGTGTCGGCATTGAAGGCACCACGCGCTGGAGCAGCATCCCCCTGCCTGATCCCTTTAGCGTCATGGCAAAGGCCGCATCGCACGGTCTGAAATTCGGTGCGGTGTCGTCCTATGGCCCCATCACCTCGCGTTCGATCGTCGGCATCGCCCGGTCTGATCGGGAATTCGAGGCGACGGAGCTTGAGCAGCTGAAGGAAATCACGATCCGGCTGCACATCGAAGCAAAACCGCCAAGCGAGCTGACGCGGGCCCAGATCGAGGCGCTTCAATGTCTGGCTGACGGGGATCGCCATGCGGCAGCGGCGGAAAAACTTGGTATTTCGGAAAGTGCTTTGAAGGCGCGGCTTGTTTCCGCGCGCATCCGGCTTGAGGCACGGACGACCTCTGAGGCGATCAGAAAGGCGCGGGAATACAGGCTGCTTTGACGCGGGCCATCCCTTCACAGGTTTCACCAGCCCTGAGAAGGAGACCACGATGGAAGTCACGACGCTTTCCTACAACAACCTGCATAGCCATGGCACGCTGTTTGCCGATCTGTTCCGCGCCCGCCACCGCACGTTCATCCGCAACAACGGCTGGCAATTGCCCGAGGCGGACGGGATGGAGTTCGACCAGTATGACACCCCCGCCAGCCGCTGGGTCGCGGTGCATGTCCGGGGTGAGGTCATGGCCGGGGTGCGGCTGACGCCGACGGTGCATCGCTGCGGCATCTATTCCTATATGATCCGCGATGCACAGCGCGGATTGCTGGAGACGATCCCGAGCGATCTGCTGAACTTCGAGGCCCCGGTCGACCCGAACATCTGGGAATCCAGCCGGGTGTTCGTGTCGGATCAGGTACCGGCGGTCGATCGGTTGCGGGTGCAGATGCGGTTGATCCATGAAATGGTGATGTCGGCCCGCGAATTGGGGGCGGCATCGCTTTTGGGGATCATCCCCGAACATGCGCCGCGTCTGGCGCGGCGGGTGGGGCTGGATTGCATCCCTGCAGGGCCGGTGATGGATACGGGCGGGATGCGCAGTGTCTGTGTGACAATCAGCATGCAGACACGGATGCATTGAGTGGCTGCTTGCTGATGGTCTGCGCGGTGCTTGTGCGCCGCGCAGACCGGGCGCATATCGGGGTAGCCTCGTCAGGGAGTGACCCATGATCCGCAACCTTTGCCTTGTGATCGCCTTCGCCTGTGCTTCTCCTGCTTTTGCGCAGACCGTTGTGCCAGAAACAGAGGGCCAGATCGCCCTGTCCTTTGCGCCGGTGGTCAAGGCGGCGGCCCCTGCGGTGGTGAATATCTACGCGACACGGATCGTGCAGGAACGCAGGTCCCCTTTTGCCAATGATCCCTTCTTCAATCAGTTCTTCGAAGCGCTGGGGCCAAGCCAGCCACGGGTGCAAAACTCGCTGGGGTCCGGGGTGATTGTCAGCGCGGGCGGGATCGTGGTGTCGAACTATCACGTCGTGGGGCAGGCGACGGAAATTCGAGTGGTGCTGAACGACCGGCGAGAATTTGCGGCGGATGTTATTCTGGGCGATGAGGCCAGCGATCTGGCCGTGCTGCGCCTGCGCGATGCGGCGGAGTTGCCCTTCCTGCCGCTGCGTAATTCGGATGAGCTGGAAGTGGGTGATCTGGTGCTGGCCATCGGGAATCCGTTTGGGGTGGGGCAGACGGTCTCTTCGGGGATCGTGTCTGGTCTGGCGCGGTCGGCGTTGCAGGTGGCGGATGGGCGGGGGTATTTCATCCAAACCGATGCGGCGATCAATCCGGGCAATTCGGGCGGGGCGCTGGTGGATATGCAGGGGCGGCTGGTGGGGATCAACACCGCGATCCTGACGCAGGGCGGCGGATCGAATGGGATCGGTTTCGCGATTCCGGCCAATCTGGTGCAAAGCATCGTCGCGCAGGCCGAGGCGGGGGCGACGCGCTTTGCCCGGCCTTGGGCCGGGGTGACGGGGCAGGCGATGGATGCGGCACTGGCCGAGGGGCTGGGTCTGGCGCGGCCGGATGGGGTGCTGGTGTCAGAGTTGCATCCGCAAAGCCCCTTTGCGGCGGCGGGCCTGCAGACGGGGGATGTGATCCTGTCGCTGGGTGGTGCGCCGACCAACACGCCGCAGGAGGTGATGTTCCGCCTGTCGGCCTTGGGGGTAGGGGCGGATGCGGAACTGGTCTGGCTGCGTGACGGGACAGAGCAGCGCGCCATGATGCGGTTGGCCCCGGCGCCGGATGATCCGCCGCGCGACCAGACCACGGTGGTGGAAGATGTGTCGCTGCGCGGGCTGACGGTGGTGCAGATCAACCCGGCGGTGATGGAGGAGTTGAAGCTGCCCATGCAGGCCGAGGGCGTGGCAGTGTTGCAGGCCGAAGACCTTGCCGCGCGGGCGGGGTTTCTGCCGGGGGATGTGATCCTTGGGATCAATGGCGCGGCGGTGGCCACGCCTGCCGATGTGGTGGCGCTGGCCGGGATGGAGGCGCGGGTCTGGGTGATCGACCTGATCCGTGGCGGGCAGGCGATGCGGTTGCGGTTCCGCTTCTGAGCTTTCAAGCAGGCGGTTGCGGGGGTAGGCTGGGCGCATGGGTGATCTGTTCGATACCGCTCCGACGCCGCAAGCAGAGGGTCCGCGCCCGCTGGCCGACAGGCTGCGGCCCAAGCATCTGTCCGAGGTGATCGGGCAGGGGCATGTGCTGTCGCCCGAGGG
Organism: Rhodobacter sp.; assembly: GCA_013824045.1. Lineage (GTDB taxonomy): Bacteria > Pseudomonadota > Alphaproteobacteria > Rhodobacterales > Rhodobacteraceae > Paragemmobacter. The sequence goes on from PNND01000228.1 coordinate 16,926, forward strand.
GCCTTTGGGGGCGATGCTAGGGGCGAAGAGCCTGTCGTCGATCATCCTGTGGGGGCCGCCCGGGGTGGGCAAGACCACCATCGCGCGGTTGCTGGCGGATGAGACGGATCTGGCCTTTGTGCAGATCAGCGCGATCTTTACCGGGGTGCCGGACCTGAAGAAGGTGTTTGAGCAGGCGAAAATCCGGCGGCAGAACGGGCAGGGGACGCTGCTGTTCGTGGATGAAATCCACCGTTTCAACAAGGCGCAGCAGGATGGATTTCTGCCGCATATGGAGGATGGGACGATCCTTCTGGTCGGTGCCACGACCGAGAACCCGAGTTTCGAGCTGAACGCCGCGCTGTTGAGCCGGTCGCAAGTCATTGTCTTGGAAAGGCTTTCCTTGGCCGATCTGGAGCGGATGGCGCAGCGGGCGGAAAAGGAGATCGGCCGCAGCCTGCCGCTGACGGGTGAGGCGCGTGAGGCGCTTTTGGAGATGGCGGATGGGGATGGGCGGGCGCTGCTCAATCTGGTGGAGCAGGTGGCGGCTTGGAAGGTGGATCGCCCAATGGACCGGGCGGCGTTGGCGCAGCGGTTGATGCGGCGGGCGGCCAAGTATGACAAATCGGGGGAGGAGCATTACAACCTGATCTCGGCCCTGCACAAATCCATCCGGGGGTCTGACCCGGATGCCGCGCTTTATTGGTTCGCGCGGATGCTGGAAGGGGGGGAGGACCCCCGCTTTCTGGCGCGGCGGTTGGTGCGGATGGCGGTGGAGGATATCGGTCTGGCTGACCCGCAGGCGCAGGGGATTTGTATCGATAGTTGGCAGACCTATGAGCGGCTGGGCTCGCCTGAAGGCGAGTTGGCGCTGGCAAATGCCGTGGTTTATCTGGCACTTGCGCCGAAATCGAACGGGGTCTACGTGGCCTATAAGGCGGCGCGCGTCGCGGCGCGCGAGACCGGCAGCCTGATGCCGCCGCGCCATATCCTGAACGCGCCGACCAAACTGATGAAAGAGATCGGCTATGGGTCGGGCTATGCCTATGACCATGAGGCAGAGGATGGGTTTTCGGGACAGGACTATTTCCCCGAAGGCATGAAGCGCCCGGTCTTCTATGCGCCGCCCGAACGGGGGTTCGAGCGCGAGTTGAAAAAGCGGGTGGAGTATTTCGCCAAGCTGCGCGGAAAGCGGCAGGGCGAGCGTTAATTTACGTAATCCGGTCAAAGGTTTGGTGCAAAATGGCTGTGCAGCAGCGCAGTGCAGACAGGCAGTGCAGACGGGTGTGCATACAAATTCCGGCAGAGTGATAGGCGCGTTCGTGGTTAATGGTGCGCTGGTGCTGAGGCCCCCCTTCTCCTTGCCCTCCGGTTCCGGGGGAGAAGGAGGGTAGAGACCGGAGGCGGTGGTGCCGGGGGCGCGGGCGGAATTGGGTATTTGGGCCAAGATGAAGTGGCAGGGCGGGATTGGGAGCGGCGGGCCTTGGCTGGCCTGTCGAGGTTGACATTCCGGCCCCTTGGCGCAATGCAGAACGGATGATCATGACCCTTTTCCATGTGGCCGCAGGCGGGGCCATTGGCGCGTGCTTGCGCTATCTGACCAATGTCGGGGCGGGCCGCCTGTTCGGCCCCGGTTTCCCCGTGGGCACCATGATCGTGAATGTCGCGGGCTGTTTCGCGATGGGGGTGATCGTCACCGTTCTGGCCAAGAAGGGGGGCAACCATCTGGCGCCTTTCCTGATGACCGGGGTGCTGGGCGGCTTCACCACCTTTTCGGCCTTTTCGCTGGACGCGCTGACCCTGTGGGAGCGGGGACAGGCGGGGGCGGCGGCCATCTATGTGCTTGGTTCGGTCATCCTGTCGCTGGCAGGGATCGTGGCGGGCCTGACCCTTGCACGGAGCCTGACATGAGCGGTGTGATGACCCTTACGGTATCGGAAGAAGACGGCGAACAGCGGCTTGACCGGTGGTTCAAGAAGCGGTTCCCGCAGGTGACGCAGGGCGCGGTGGAGAAGATGTGCCGCACGGGGCAGGTGCGGGTGGATGGCGGGCGGGCCAAGGCATCGGACCGGATCATTCCGGGCCAGACGATCCGGGTGCCGCCTTTGCCCGAGACAGAAGCGCCGGGTCGACCCAAGGACGGGATCAGCGCGGCGGATGCCAAGATGATTCAGGACTGTGTGCTGTGGATGGACGATCATATGATCGTTCTGAACAAGCCCGCCGGCCTGCCCAGCCAAGGCGGCAGCGGGCAGGGTGAGCGGCATGTGGATGGCTTGGCCGAAGCGTTGAAGTTCGGCTACAAGGACAAGCCCAAGCTGGTGCATCGGCTGGACAAGGATACGTCTGGTTTGCTGATGCTGGCGCGCACGGATCGGGTGGCGCGGAACCTGTCCGAGGCGCTGCGGCATCGCAACACGCGCAAGATCTATTGGGCGGTCGTGGCGGGTGTGCCGAACCCCAAGAAGGGCAGCATCAAGTATGGGCTGATGAAGGCCCCCGGCCATGGCAAGCGGGGCGAAGGGGAAAAGATGCAATGCGTGCATCCGGCCAAGATGGCCGAGTTCCCCGATGCCAAGCGGGCGCATACGGATTATTTCGTGCTGTGGTTCCTTGGAACGCGGCTGTCATGGATGGCGCTGGAACCTGTCACGGGGCGGACGCATCAGTTGCGCGCCCATATGGCCGAGATCGGGCATCCGATCATTGGCGACGGGAAATATGGCGGGTCTGATGCCGACAATGAAGGCGATGGCTGGGGCGCGGCGGTGGGTGGCGATATCAGCCGCAAGCTGCATCTGCACGCGCGGATGCTGGTGGTGGAGCATCCGGTGTTGAAGACCGAGATGACCTTTACCGCGCCGCTGCCCGACCATATGGCGCGGACGTGGAAGGCGCTGGACTGGAACGAGAAGGACGTGCCCGCCGATCCCTTCACGGTGTTCAAGTGAGCGCTTGGAAGGCGAAGCGGTTCTGGACGGCGGCCGAGGCCGTGGCCTGTGACGGCGGGTTCACCGTGCGGCTGGATGGCCGACCGGTGAAGACGCCTGCCAAGGCGGCGCTGCTGGTGCCGACACAGGCGATGGCAGAGGCCATCGCAGTTGAATGGGATGCCCAGACGGGCGAGGTGAAGCCCGCGACCATGCCAGTGACGCGGGCGGCCAATTCCGCCATCGACAAGATCATTCCGCAGCGCGACGAGGTGGTGGAGATCATCGCCGCCTATGGGCAGTCTGATCTGCTGTGCTATCGCGCGCTGGGGCCTGCGGTGCTGGTGGCGCGGCAGGCGGCGGGATGGGACCCGGTGCTGGACTGGGCGGCCAAGGTGTTGGGCGCGCGGTTGGATGTGACGGCGGGCGTGATGCATGTGGCGCAGCCGCCTGAGGCGCTGGCCCAGCTGACGGCGCGGGTGGCGGGGATGACGGAGTTCCAGCTGGCGGGATTCCACGATCTGGTGGCGATTTCCGGCTCGCTGGTTCTGGCGCTAGCCGTGACGGAGCGGCGGTTGAGCGAGGATGAGGCTTGGGCGCTGTCGCGGGTGGATGAGACGTGGCAGATTGAGCAATGGGGTGCGGATGAAGAGGCGGCCGAGTTGGAGGCCGCGCGCCGTGTCGCTTTCGGTGAGGCGAGTCGATTCTATGCTTTGTGCGGGTGACAATCCTGCCTGTTTTTCGGGCAAGCCCTGCCCGAAACGCAATCATGGTTAGGCAAATCATTGATTGGGAAGGGATTTCCGTTTCTTTTTGGGTAATGCTTGACCTTTCAAACCGCTTCGGAAGAAACTGGCCGACACTGGGAGAGGCTCACCTCCTATCAGTTACGCCTTTAGGGCACCGTGGTGTGCCACAGGGGACAAGATAACCGCCGCCCGGGAAATGGGTGGCATACTCAGGAAGAGGTAAGAATGAACAAATCCGTATTCCTCGGCGTCGTCGCGGCGACCACGATGGTTGCAGGCGTGGCGTCGGCACAAGCGACGCTGGAAGCCGTCAAGGCACGGGGCGAGCTGATCTGCGGCTCGAACACCGGTCTGACCGGCTTCGGCGCACCGGATGCGAGCGGCAACTGGGTTGGCTTTGACGTCGACCTGTGCCGCGCTGTGGCTGCTGCGATCTTTGGCGATCCGACCAAGGTGAAGTTCGTCCCGACGACGGGCGAAACCCGTTTCACGGCGCTGCAGTCGGGCGAAGTGGATGTGCTTGTCCGCAACTCCACCTGGACCGTCAGCCGTGATTCGGAGCTGGCGCTCGATTTCGTGGCGGTGAACTACTATGACGGCCAGGGCTTCATGGTGAAGAAGGATCTGGGCGTTTCGTCGGCCAAGGAGCTGGACGGGGCGACTGTCTGCATCCAGACCGGCACCACGACGGAACTGAACCTGGCTGACTTCTTTAAGCAGAATAACATCAGCTATCAGCCGGTGACCGTGGCCGACGATTCGGAAGCGCAGCGCCAGTATCTGGCCGGTGCTTGCGACGCCTATACCACGGATGCTTCGGGTCTGGCCGCGTCGCGCGCGACGATGCCCGATGCCGAAAACCACATCATCCTGCCCGAGATCATCTCGAAGGAACCGCTGGGCCCGGTCGTGCGCCATGGCGACAACAACTGGGGTGATATCGTCCGCTGGACCTATTACGCGCTGCTGATTGCCGAAGAGAAGGGCATCACCAAGGCGAATATCGAGGAAGTCGCGACGTCGTCGACGGATGAGGAAGTGAAGCGTCTGCTGGGCGTGTCCGGCGAGATGGGCGCGAAGCTCGGGCTGGACAATGCGGCGTTCAAGAACGCAATCGCAGCTGTCGGCAACTATGGCGAGATCTTCTCGGCCAACATCGGCGAAGGCACTGCCATCAACCTGGCGCGCGGTCTGAACGCGCTTTGGACGCAGGGCGGCCTGCAATACGCACCGGCCTTCCGTTGATCTGAGACTGATCGGGGGCGCCCCTTGCCGGGCGCCCCCGACCCAATCCGGGCCTGAGGAAGGCATCCGGAGGAACACCCGGAATACCGGGGTTCACGTCAAGACGCGCGCGGCGGGCGTGCGAACACAGGGGAAATCACATGGCTGTGGCCAGCGACGTGCCGAAAGAGTCCTTTCGGCTCTCAATGCTCATCTATGATACGCGGTACCGGTCGATCACCATTCAGCTCTTTGTGCTGGTGCTTTTTGCGCTGTTTCTGGCATGGCTTCTGAACAATACGGCCGTGAATCTGGCGACGCGGGGCAAGGAGTTCAACTTCGGCTTCCTGTGGCAGCGGGCCGGCTATGACATCGGGCAGCAACTGATCCCTTATACCAATGACAGCACCCATTTCCGGGCGTTGCTGGTGGGGTTGATGAACACGCTGGTCGTGGCGATTTTGGGCTGCGTGCTGGCGACGATCCTCGGGGTGATCGTGGGCGTGCTGCGGCTTTCGAAGAACTGGCTCGTGAGCCGGTTGATGACCGTTTATGTGGAGATGTTCCGCAATATTCCGCTCTTGCTGTGGATCCTGCTGTCCTATGTGATCCTGTCGGAAACGACGCCGCAGCCGCGGGATTTCCGGGTGACGGATGAGATGGCGGCGGCGGGCGAGGCCCCGGCGGCCACGATGATGCTGTGGGATACGGTGGCGGTGACGAACCGTGGCACCAACATTCCGTCGCCCCTGTTCGACCGGGGGCTGGGCAGCTTGGACATCGGGTTCATGACGCTGAACCTGACGACGCTGGCCTATCTTGCGGTGATCTTCGGGTCGATCTGGGTGAACCACCGGATCCTGACCGCCGCGCGGACGCAGCAGGAGACGACGGGGGATCGTCCTGTCACATGGTGGAAATCGGTGCTGGTGCTGCTTGGCCCGGTGATTGCGTTGAGCGTTGCGCTGGGCCTGCATATGGAAGTGCCGGCATTGACCGGGTTCAATTTTCAGGGCGGCATTCTCGTGGCCCATTCCTTTACCGCGCTGGTGATCGCGCTGGCGCTGTACACGGCGGCGTTCATCGCAGAGATCGTGCGGTCGGGTATTCTGGCCATTTCGCGCGGGCAATCGGAGGCGGCCTTTGCGCTGGGCCTGCGGCCGGGGCGGACGATGAACCTGATCATCCTGCCGCAGGCGCTGCGGGTGATCATTCCGCCGCTGATCAGCCAGTATCTGAACCTGACGAAGAATACTTCGCTGGGGATCGCTGTGTCCTATCTGGACCTGCGCGGCACGCTGGGGGGCATCACGCTGAACCAGACCGGGCGCGAGCTGGAATGCATGCTGTTGATGATGCTGATCTATCTGACCATCAGCCTGATCATATCGGCGCTGATGAACCTGTATAACACCTCTGTCCAGATCAAGGCGCGCTGACATGGCATCAGAATTGAGTTTTGTACGGGACAAGATGCTGCCGCCTTCGGCACCGCCGGTGCGTGAGGCGGGGGCGGTGAAGTGGCTGCGCGAGAACCTGTTTTCGGGGCCGTTCAACACGACGCTGACGATTCTGGGGATCGTGGTGATCTATATGATCATCTCGGCATCGCTGCCGTGGTGGTTGAATTCGGTATGGAATGCCGGGTCGCTTGCGGAATGCCGCGACATCGTAATTGCAAGCGCCGGAGAAGGCGCGACCGGGGCCTGCTGGGCCATGATCCGCGAGCGGTGGCATCAGTTCATCTTTGGCTTCTATCCGCCGGATCAATACTGGCGGCCGGTGCTGGCCTTTGGTCTGCTGGTGGCGGCGCTGGCGCCGGTGCTGTTTGCCGGGCAGAAGAAGAATATGTCGATCATCCTTGGCGTCGTGGCTGTGTTCCTGGTGGTGACGCTGGGCTTGGCCGGTGCGCCAGTGGGGGCATGGATTGCCACGCTGGGCTTGCTAGGCGGGATGCTGGCGCTGGCGCAGGTGCAACCGGGCAAGCTGCTCTGGTTCACGGCGCTGTTTCCGGCGCTGTGCTTCTGGCTGCTTTGGGGTGGGTCGGTCTGGGTGCCCATTGTGGCGCTGATGGGCTTTGCCGTGATGGGCGTGGCCTATACGGCGCTGGTGGCGCGGTTGGGGCCGACCGGATCGGCGCTGATCGCGGTGTTTCTGGCGCTGCTGTGGTGGCTGTTCATTGATGTGCCGCTGACGCAGGTCATCGACGGGATGATGCCGTGGGGGCTGGTATCGGTGGATTCCGATCAGTTCGGGGGGTTCCTGCTGGCCATCACCATCGGGGTGACGGCGATCACCTTCTCGCTTCCCATCGGGATTCTGCTGGCGCTGGGGCGGCAGTCGGACATGCTGATCGTGAAAACGCTGTGCGTGGGGTTCATTGAATTCATCCGGGGTGTGCCGCTGATCACGCTGTTGTTCACGGCGTCGTTGCTGCTGCAGTACTTCCTGCCGCCGAACACCAATTTTGACATCATCCTGCGGGTGATCATTCTGGTGACGCTGTTTGCCGCGGCCTATCTGGCCGAGGTGATCCGCGGTGGTCTGGCGGCGCTGCCGAGCGGGCAGTATGAAGCGGCGGATGCGCTGGGGCTGGATTACTGGCGCGCGCAGCGGCTGATCATCCTGCCGCAGGCGTTGAAGATTTCGATCCCGTCCATCGTTTCCACCTTTATCGGGCTGTTCAAGGATACGACGCTGGTGGCGTTCGTGGGCCTGATGGACCCGCTGAAGGGGGTGACCCAAATCGTTCGGGCCGACATCAACTGGAAGGGCATCTATTGGGAGCCCTACATCTTTGTCGGCGCCATCTTCTTTGTCATCTGCTTTGGCATGTCGCGCTATTCGATGCATCTCGAGCGCAAGCTGAAGACCGATCACCGTTAAGGATAGACCCATGTCAGACGCCGCTATTGACCGTTCGAAAATGCAGATCTCGGATGAGGTTGCGATCCAGATTGCCGGGATGAACAAGTGGTACGGCACGTTCCACGTGCTGCGCGACATCAACATGACGGTGCAGCGCGGGGAGCGGATCGTGATCTGCGGACCGTCGGGTTCGGGGAAATCGACGCTGATCCGCTGTATCAACCGGCTGGAGGAACACCAGCAGGGGCAGATCATCGTGGATGGCACGGAGCTGACCAACGATCTGAAGAACATCGACAAGGTGCGGTCCGAGGTCGGGATGGTGTTTCAGCACTTTAACCTGTTTCCGCATCTGACGATCCTGGAGAACTGCACGCTGGCCCCGATCTGGGTGCGCAAGGTGCCGAAGAAGGAAGCGGAAGAAACCGCGATGCATTTCCTGCGCAAGGTGAAGATCCCCGAGCAGGCGAACAAGTATCCCGGGCAACTGTCGGGCGGGCAGCAGCAGCGGGTGGCCATCGCGCGGTCGCTGTGCATGAAGCCGCGGATCATGCTTTTTGACGAGCCGACATCAGCGCTTGATCCGGAAATGATCAAGGAAGTGCTCGATACCATGATCGAGTTGGCCGAGGAGGGGATGACGATGCTTTGCGTGACCCATGAGATGGGCTTTGCGCAGGCGGTGGCGAACCGGGTGATTTTCATGGATCAGGGCCAGATCGTGGAGCAGAACGAACCCAAGGAATTCTTCAACAACCCCAAGAGCGACCGGACCAAGCTGTTCCTTTCGCAGATCCTGGGCCACTGATCTTTTGGACAGAGCGAAAAGGGGGTGCCGGTTGGCACCCCCTTTTGGTTTGTGGCTGGCGGGAGGCGTGGTTCGCGCCAGAGATGGTTAAGGGTTTGTCAGGCGACGATTTCGCTGGGGATGATGAAATCATCCACCACACCCGTGCCGAAGATCACGTCTTCCCAGTTGGTGACGTTGAAATCGGCCACCAGCGTGGCCCCGGTGGGGTAGCGGTTGAATTCCGGGTTCTGGGGCGCGTGGGCGACCAGACGGGCGGCAAACTCGGCGATGCCGGGGTTGTGGCCGATCATCATCACCGTGTCGCCCTTGGCATGGCGCAGGACGGCCAGCATCACATCGGGGCCTGCGTGATAGAGCGCTGGTTTGAGTTCCAGCACGGGCGTGCCGGGCAGGGCGGGGGCGATCCCGCTCCATGTCTTGCGGGTGCGCAGGGCATCGGAGCAAAGCACCTCATCCGGGACATAGCCGCGCGAGGCGAGCCATTGGCCCAGATCTGCGGCGGCGGCCTTGCCGCGTTCGTTCAAGGGGCGGTCGTGATCCGGGGTGAGCGGGTCATCCCAGCTGGATTTCGCATGACGTGTCAGGATCAGCCGCTTCATCGTGGTGTTTGCCCCCCGTGGAATCGGCGCATGTGATAGGCCGACTGTTCCGCAAGTCTTGCATAGCGTTGTGACAGGGGGCAAGCGCGGCGGACGATGCAGCCCGATTCCATGCAATCGGCTCCGGCGGCGGTGTCGAGGAAGCTGTGGCAGGCGGGGACGTCATAGCCATTGGCAGTAAGGGCCTGTGTGGGGCAGGCCGTCAGGCAGGGCTGGGCGCAGGTGTCGCAGGGTTTGGGCGGCGGCGGGGGCAGATCGAGGCGGTCTTTCAGGGCGAGCGCGCCACGGAAGCTGACCATCAGGCCCTGGTCTGCGTGGACGAGCAGGCGGACGGGGCTATCCCATGTGCGGCCTGTGCGCAGCGCCCATTTGTAGAAGGGGTGGTAGGGTGGGCCGCCGAAGGGAAACAGCGCCTTGGCCCCCAGATCGCAGGCGAGGCGGCCGATCACGCGGCGCGACCAGCGGTCGACGGGATCGGGGTTGCCGTCCAGCCATTCGGGCTGCGCGGTGAGATGAGGCCAGAAGCCCGGCTCGGCCGGGCCGAGGAGGAGGAGGGTCTGCGTGCCGGGGGGCGTGGCATCATCCGCGCCCGTATGAAAGCCGCCCAGCACGGTGAGGTGATGGGTGGCGAGGGTGGGCTGAAGATCGTCCAGCGTCACCGCTTTACGCGCGGTTTGATGCGGGGTTCGGTGGAGCGGATCTGCGAGCCTGCGCCATGGTCGGTGAACAATTCCATCAGGCAGGCATTGGGGACGCGACCATCGAGGATGGTGACTGCGCGGACGCCTTCGGCCAAGGCTGCGAGCGCGGTTTCCGTCTTAGGGATCATGCCGCCCGCGATCACGCCATCGGCTGTCATCTGGCGGACTTCCTCGGGGGTGATCTGGGTCATCACTTCGCCCGCCGCGTTCTTGACACCCGCGACATCGGTGAGCAGGAGCAGGCGGTCGGCCTTGAGCGCACCGGCGATGGCACCGGCGGCGGTGTCGCCGTTGACGTTGAAGGTTTCGTTATCGGCCATACCGGTGGCGACGGGGGCCACGACGGGGATGATGCCCGCGTTGTAGAGATCGCGCAGGACCTGCACGTTCATCTCTACCGGGCGGCCGACGAAGCCCAGTTCGGGATCGTCGGCCTCGCAGACCATCAGATCGTCATCCTTGCCGGAAATGCCCACGGCGCGGCCGCCTGCATCCATGATGGCCTGCACGATGCGCTTGTTCACCAGACCCGACAGGATCATCTCGACCACCTGCACGGTGGCCTTGTCGGTGACGCGTTTGCCCCGCACGAAGTTGGATTTGATCCCAAGCTTATCAAGCATTTCGTTGATCATCGGGCCGCCGCCATGCACCACGACGGGGTTCACGCCGACCTGCCGCATCAGCACGATGTCACGGGCGAATTCGGCCATGGCGGCATCGTCGCCCATGGCGTTGCCGCCGAACTTCACCACCACCACGGCATCGGCGTAGCGTTGCAGGTAGGGCAGGGCTTCGGACAGCATCTTGGCGGTGTTGGCGGCGTCGGACATGGTGCTCGTCTGCAGTTTCATGGGGGCCTCTGGCGCGGGTTGCGTCTTGGTAATGCGTGGCGACGCGCCTGCCAAGCGGCAATGGCTTTCCGCCGCCAAAGCGGCGAAGATGGGTGCAACGAACAGGTGGTGAATCGGATGACAGAACAGAAAACCCTCGTGTTGACAGGGGCTTCGCGTGGGATCGGACATGCGACGGTGAAGCGGTTCTCAGCCGAAGGGTGGCGGGTGCTGACCTGTTCGCGCCATCCGTTTGATGAGCGCTGCCCGTGGCCGGGGGGCGAGGAAAACCATATCCAGATCGATTTGGCCAGCCCCGACAAGACCATCGCCGCCATCGAGACGATCAAGGCCAAGATCAATGGGCGGTTGCATGCGCTGGTGAACAACGCGGGGATCAGCCCGAAAGGGGAGGGTGGCAAGCGGCTGAACACTTTGGAAACCGATCTGCGGACATGGGGGCAGGTGTTCCATGTGAACTTCTTTGCGTCGATCGTGCTGGCGCGGGGGTTGCAGGCGGAACTTTCGGCGGCGAAGGGATGTGTGGTCAATGTGACCTCTATCGCCGGAAGCCGGGTGCATCCTTTTGCGGGGGCGGCCTATTCCACATCGAAGGCGGCGCTTGCGGCGCTGACGCGGGAAATGGCGCATGATTTCGGGCCGTTAGGCGTGCGGGTCAATGCCATTGCGCCCGGCGAGATCGAGACGGCGATCCTTTCGCCGGGGACAGACAAGATCGTGGAGGGACTGCCGATGCAGCGGCTGGGACAACCACGCGAAGTGGCGGATGCGATCTGGTTCCTGTGTTCGGATCAGTCGTCCTATATCTCGGGCGCGGAGATACAGGTGAACGGCGCGCAGCATGTGTGAGCGGTTGACGAATGCGCAAACATTTACCTCAAAATCTTCCCCATCATTTCTTCTTCGATCGCACTCTCGGCGGAGAAGCCGATTTCACTCAGATAGCCATAGAGGCTGCCTCCGGCGAAGGCCTCCGTCTCGCCGATTTCGTTGTTCTCGATGCTCAGAGTGGAGCGATCCTTACCGAGAAAGCAGAGGGTCAAGACCCGACAGCTGTAATTGAGTTCATGCAAGCTGCAGTGCAGGGTATCGAGGTTTTGGGCGTGTCCATTGTTGGAAGGAAACGAAACTGGTATCTGCACCAAGAGAACCCGGTTTCTCTCGGGATCGTTGGTTCGACACGGAGCGATGCAAACTCAAGAACCGACGATTTCGTATCGTGTGAAAACATCAAGGGCTGGGATACGCAGCGGATCAAGTACTTTGATCTGTTCTATGGCGAAGGCGCTTACCGATCAGTCATTTCCCTGTACTGTTCCTGTTGAGCCGCACTCAACTGAGACAAGATAGGTTTTCGAAAGCCCCCGCTAGACCAATACTTTATTCCAACGTGGCGATGATGGCGCGCAGGGTTTCGATGCCGTCGCCCTTTTCCGAGGAGGTGACCACAATCTCGGGATAGGCGGCGGGGTGTTTGGCGAGTGCGGCCTTGACCTGTGCGATGGTGGCCTCGCGGGTTTCTGCATTCACCTTGTCGGCCTTGGTCAGCACGCATTGGAAGGTGACGGCGGAGCGGTCGAGGAGGGTGAGAATCTCCTCATCCACCGCTTTGACCCCGTGGCGGGTGTCGATCAGCACGAAGGCGCGGCGGAGCGTCTGGCGG
>PNND01000064.1 GCA_013824045.1 Rhodobacter sp.
GGCCGCCGCATCGGGTGCCCCGCCACAGCCCACGGAATCCATCACGATCAGAAAGGCCCGCGCCATCATCCCACCCGCTTCAGGATCAGCGGCGGCTCTTCGGGGGCCGAGCTTGCCACGCGATAGGCCGCCTGCACCGCCCGCACCGCCGCCTCGGCCGAGGCCTCATCCGCCGCATGCACCATACCCAGCGGCACCCCGCGCGACACACCCTCGCCCAAGCCCGCCAGATCGGTCAGCCCGACCGACGGGTTGATCCGGTCGCCCTCGCGCAGGCGGCCCCCACCCAGATGCACCACCGCCTCGCCCAGCGCGCGCCCGTCGATCGCGCCGATAAACCCGTCGCTCTCGCAGGGGATTTCCACCACCACCGGGGCCGAAGGCAACCGATCCGGCCAGCGCTCCACGAAATCCGCAGGCCCGCCCTGCGCCGCCACCATGCGGCCGAACCACTCTGCCGCCTGCCCGTTCTCCAGCGCCTCGATGATGCGCCCCTCGCCATCCTCGGCATCCGCCGCCAACCCGCCCAGCGCCAGCGCCTCGCCCCCCAGCGCCGCCGTCAGATCCCACAGCGCGGCATTGACCGAAGTCCCCGTCAGCGTCTCCATCACCTCGATCACCTCCAGCGCATTGCCCGCCGCCGTGGCGAGCGGCTGGCTCATGTCGGTGATCAGCGCCGATGTCATGCAGCCCGCCCCCTGCGCGGTGGACACCAGCGCCTTCGCCAAAGCCTCGGCCTTCTCGAACGTGTCCATGAAGGCGCCCGACCCGCATTTCACATCCAGAACCAGCGCCTCCAACCCCGCCGACAGCTTCTTCGACAGGATGGATGCGGTGATCAGATCGATGCTTTCTACCGTCGATGTCACATCGCGGATCGCATAAAGCCGCCGATCCGCAGGCGCGATTTCCGCGCTCGCCGCCACGATCGCACAGCGCACTTCGCCGATCTGGCGGCGCAGCTGATCCTCGCTCAGCCCCGTGCGAAAGCCGGGGATGGATTCGAGCTTGTCCAGCGTCCCGCCCGTATGGCCCAAGCCCCGCCCCGAAATCATCGGCACATAAGCCCCGCAAGCCGCCAGCGCCGGAGCCAGCAACAGCGAGATGCAATCGCCGATCCCGCCCGTGGAATGCTTGTCGATCACCGGCCCGTTCAGATCCCACTCCAGCACCTTGCCGGAATCGCGCATCCCCCGCGTCAGCGCCACCCGCCCCGCCTCGCCCAGACCGTTCAAGAGCACTGCCATGGCAAAGGCCCCGGCCTGCGCATCCGTCACCACGCCCGTGGCCAAGCCCTTGGCAAACCAGCCCAGTTCATCGGCGGAAGGTTTCCCCCCGTCGCGCAGCTTGGCGATGATGGCGCGGGCGTCCACGCTCAGACCCGGTCCATATGCGCGGCGGTGAACACGCCGGGCAGCAGTTCCGCCACCGTCATCACGCGTTCCTTGCCATCTGTGGTGCAAAGCGTGACGCGCACATCCTGCGCCGCAAACTCCGCGATCTTCTGCCGACACCCGCCACAGGGCGGCACCGGCTCCGGGCTGTCGGCAATCACGCAGACCTCGGCAATCCGCGTCTCGCCCCCCGCCACCATGGCGGCAATCGCCCCGGCTTCCGCACAGGTGCCCTCCGGATAGGCCACATTCTCCACATTGCAGCCGACATAGACCGCCCCGCTGGTGGTGCGCAGTGCCGCGCCTACCTTGAACCGGGAATAGGGCGCATAGGCCTTTTCGCGCACTTCGGTAGCGGCAAGAAGAAGAGACATAGGCGCACCTCGCAGATTTCTGACCATCTGGTCACAGTCTGGAAGCCCCGCGCCGGAATGGCAAGGCGCACGATTTTTCTGCGAAAAATCAGGGGGGCTTTGCGCCCCCCTCGCCGCTGCGCGGCTCACCCCCCGCAGGGTATTTGGGCCAAGATGAAAGCCTAGACCGGCTCGGTCTCCGGCTTGCCCGGCAGCGTCACCTCCAAAAGTTCCAGATCCGGGGTCGGGTCGCCATAGCGCGTGGCCATCCCGGGCGGGATGACGAAGGCATCGCCGGGTGACAGGCGGAAGGGCTCCTTCCCTTCGCCCTCCAGCGTGAAACTGCCCTTCATCACAAAGGTGAAGAGGATATCGCCCTGATGGTTCGTCCAGACCGTCGCGCCCCCATCCGGGCGCGCCACCATGACCGAGGCCACGCCCTTCGTAGCCGCGTCAATCCCAGTATCCCGCGCAACGAAGCCCGGCAGGCGGAAGGGGCGAAACTCCCCCTTCGCCCCCTCATCATAAACAAACCGCTGCCCCTTCCATTCCCGCTCGGGGCGCAGATGCGGGGTGGGCAGGTCCATTTCATGGTCGATCTCGGTCACATGTTCGGCTGGCACGCCGATCTCGATCACCTCGATCCCGTCGCTGGCATGCAGCACGCGGTGGCGAATCTCGGGCGGCTGGATGAAGCAATCCCCCGCCATCAGCCGGATGGCGGGGCCCTGATCCTCATAGACCACATCCACCCAGCCGTTGATGCAGAAGATCAGCTGAAACCCGACCTTGTGGAAATGCACCATGTCCGGCACCGGCCCGCCATCGGGGATGCGGATATGGCTCGCGATCATCGCGCCCCCCAACCGCGACGGCACCAGATCGCGATATTCCATCCCCGCCCGCCCGATGATCCACGGCGCCTGTTCCGCCAGCCGCCGCACGACAAAGGCATGTTCCGTCTTGGGCAGCACCAGCGGCGGGTTGGCGCGGTCGATCTCCACCCGTGTGCCGTTGGGCGCGATCAGCAGCCGCTCGCCCCCGGCGAACCCCTCCTCATCGGTCAGGATGCGCACTGTGCCAGGATGCTCCGCCGCCCCCTTCTGGATGCGCAGCCTGAGGCCATGGCCCGACAGCACCGCCACCTCCGGATTGTCGGCCGGATAGATCATGTCCAGCCGAAACCCGAGTGTCTTGGTCCAGAACGGCAGATCGTCGCGCAATTCCTGCGTCGGCAGGCGCATCTCGGCCCGCGTTTCGCCCTTTACTTCAAACATCTCGGCCTCCGTTCTGCCCGCAAAGAATGGCCGCGCTTTCCGGGGATTTGCAAGACGGGCAGAAAACGCCTATTGGAAAGAACGTAAAGTGGTTTTGGCAAAAGTAGTTTAACGTTAAACAAAATGGCGGAGGGGGCGATGGAAGATCACGTCAAGGGCGACTCGCGGCAGGAAAATGCGCGGCAGGCGGCGCTGGATTACCATGAATTCCCCAAGCCCGGTAAGCTTGAGATCCGCGCCACCAAGCCGCTCGCCAATGGCCGCGACCTGTCCCGCGCCTATTCCCCCGGCGTGGCCGAGGCCTGTCTTGAGATCAAGGCCGACCCCGCCACCGCCTCGCGCTACACCGCACGCGGCAACCTTGTCGCTGTCGTCTCGAACGGCACCGCCGTGCTGGGCCTTGGCAATATCGGCGCGCTGGCCTCCAAGCCGGTGATGGAAGGCAAGGCCGTCCTCTTCAAGAAATTCGCCAATATCGACTGTTTCGATATCGAATTGAACGAACCCGATCCCGTCAAACTCGCCGATATCGTCTGCGCGCTGGAACCCACCTTCGGCGCGATCAACCTTGAGGATATCAAGGCCCCCGACTGCTTCATCGTCGAGAAACTCTGCCGCGAGCGGATGAATATCCCCGTCTTCCACGACGATCAGCACGGCACCGCCATCGTCGTGGGGGCCGCCGCCACCAACGCGCTGATCGTCGCCGGAAAGAAGTTCGAGGATATCAAGGTCGTCTCCACCGGCGGGGGCGCGGCAGGCATCGCCTGCCTGAACATGCTGCTGAACCTCGGCGTCAAACGCGAGAACGTCTGGCTCTGCGATCTGGCGGGTCTGGTCTACAAGGGCCGCGCCGATCAGATGACCGCGCAGAAAGAGGAATACGCCCAAGGCACCACCCCGGCTACACTGGCCGATGTGATCGAAGGGGCCGATCTCTTCCTCGGCCTCTCTGGCCCGGGCGTGCTGACGGCAGAAATGGTCGCCAAGATGGCCCCCCGCCCCATCGTCTTTGCCCTTGCCAACCCAATGCCCGAGATTCTGCCCGATCAGGTCCGCGCCGTGGCCCCGGATGCGATCATCGCCACGGGTCGCTCCGACTTTCCCAATCAGGTCAACAACGTCCTCTGCTTTCCCTTCATCTTCCGGGGTGCACTGGATGTCGGCGCGACCGAGATCAACAAGCGCATGGAAATCGCCTGTATCGAAGGCATCGCCGCGCTGGCCCGCGCCACCACCAGCGCCGAGGCCGCCGCCGCCTATAGCGCCGAGAAGCTTTCCTTCGGGGCCGATTACCTGATCCCCAAACCCTTTGACCCCCGCCTCATCGGTGTGGTCGCCAGCGCCGTGGCCAAGGCCGCGATGGAAACGGGCGTCGCCACCCGCCCCATCGCCGATCTGGATGCCTACAAGCGCGGGCTGGACGGATCGGTGTTCAAATCCGCCCTCATCATGCGCCCGGTGTTCGAGGCGTCAAAGGTCGCCGCCCGCACCATCGTCTTTGCCGAAGGCGAAGATGAGCGCGTCCTGCGCGCCGCCCATGCGATGATGGAGGAAACCAACGATATCCCCATCCTCATCGGCCGCCCCGATGTGGTGGAATCCCGCTGCGAACGCGCAGGCCTGCCCATCCGGCCCGGCCGCGATGTTCATCTGGTCAACCCCGAGAATGATCCCCGCTACCGCGATTACTGGGGCACCTATCACGATCTCATGGCCCGTCGCGGCGTGTCGCCCGATATCGCCCGCGCCGTGATGCGCACCAACACCACCGCCATCGCCGCCGTCATGGTCCACCGGGGTGAGGCCGACAGCATGATCTGCGGCACCTTCGGCCAATACCACTGGCACCTCAACTACATCCGTCAGGTGCTGGCGCGCGACGGCCTCCACCCCGTCGGCGCGCTCTCGCTGATGATCCTCGAAGACGGCCCCCTCTTCATCGCCGACACACAGGTGAACCCCGAACCCACGCCCGACCAGATCCGCGACACCGTCATCGGTGCCGCCCGCCATGTGCGCCGCTTCGGCCTCACGCCCAAGATCGCGCTGTGCACGCAAAGCCAGTTCGGCAACATGGACAACTCCGCCGCCATGCGCATGCGCGCCGCGCTTGAGCTGCTCGATGCCCGCGAACCCGATTTCTGCTATGAGGGTGAGATGAACGTCGACTCCGCGCTCGACCAATCGCTGCGCGACCGTCTGCTGCCCAACTCCCGCATGGACGGCGCGGCGAACGTCCTTGTCTTCGCCTCCACCGACGCGGCGGCGGCCACGCGCAACATCCTCAAGATGAAGGCCAACGGGCTGGAAGTCGGCCCCATCCTGATGGGCATGGGCAACAAGGCCCATATCGTGACCAACTCCATCACCGCGCGGGGCTTGCTGAACATCTCGGCGCTGGCCGGAACCCCGGTGACGCATTACGGCTAGGATGCGCGGCACCCTGCCCCTTCATCTTGGCCCAAATACCCAAATCCACCCGCGCCGTCGCGCCACGGTGAGCGTATCGCACTTTCCCTCTCCCGGCCTTCACGGGGGAGGGGGCAGCGCCAGCAAAGTGAGTCGCCCCAAACTTTGCAAAGCCCGCCGCAGTTAACCGCAATCCGCTAAGCCTCGGCCGGTTTGCAAAAATTTGCAGACCCGCCTTGCAATATTCTGCAAACAAAACGCCGATGCCCGCTCATGTTCACGGTAACAGCGTTGCGTCACTGCCCCCCGGTCGCGTAACAAAACCCCAACTCGTGGAGGAGGGCATACGATGGCATACCGGGAACTCTATGCGAAATGGAAAGCCGATCCCGAAGGCTATTGGCTGAACGCCGCAGGCGCGATTGATTGGGTCGAACGCCCGCAGACCGCGCTCAACACCTCCCGCGCGCCGCTTTACGAATGGTTCACCGACGCCCGCGTGAACACCTGCTGGAACGCGGTGGATCGCCACGTCCTCGCCGGACGCGGCGCGCAGCCCGCCATCATCCATGACAGCCCGGTCACCGGGACCAAACACGTCATCACCTATGCCGAATTGCAGGACCGCGTCGCCCGCCTCGCTGGCGCGCTGAAAGCCAAGGGCGTCACCAAGGGCGACCGCGTCATCATCTACATGCCCATGGTGCCCGAGGCGCTGGAGGCCATGCTCGCCTGCGGCCGCATCGGCGCGATCCATTCCGTCGTCTTCGGCGGCTTCGCGGCCAATGAACTCGCCGTCCGGATCGACGATTGCACCCCCAAGGCCATCATCGCCGCCTCCTGCGGCATCGAACCGACCCGCGTCGTCCACTACAAACCGCTGCTTGACGCCGCCATCGACATGGCCACCCACAAGCCCGATTTCTGCGTGATCCTGCAACGCGAACAGGAAGTGGCCAAGCTGATCGAAGGCCGCGACGTCGCCTGGCACTCCTTCCAATATGGCGTGGAACCCGCCGATTGCGTGCCGGTCGAAGGCAACCACCCCGCCTATATCCTCTACACCTCCGGCACCACCGGCGCGCCCAAGGGCGTGGTCCGCCCCACCGCAGGCCATCTTGTGGCGCTGGCTTGGACCATGCGCGCCATCTACGATTGCGGCCCCGGCGATGTCTTCTGGGCGGCCTCCGATGTGGGCTGGGTCGTGGGCCACAGCTATATCTGCTACGCCCCCCTCATCGCGGGCTGCACCACCATCGTCTATGAAGGCAAACCCGTGGGCACCCCCGATGCCGGGGCCTTCTGGCGGGTGATCGCCGAACACAAGGTCCGCGCCTTCTTCACCGCGCCCACCGCGCTGCGCGCCATCAAACGCGACGATCCCGAAGGCAAACTGGTCGGCGATTACGATCTGACCAACCTCCAAGCCCTCTACCTCGCCGGGGAACGCGCCGACCCCGACACCGTGAACTGGGCGGGCCGCCATCTGAACGTGCCGGTCGTCGATCACTGGTGGCAGACCGAAACCGGCTATGCCATCGCGGCCAACCCGCTGGGCATCGAACATCTTCCCATCAAGGTGGGCTCCCCCTCCGTCGCCATGCCCGGCTTCGATGTGCAGGTGCTGGATGAAGGCGGCCACCCCGTGGCAGCAGGCCAGCTTGGCGCCATCGCCATCAAGCTGCCCCTGCCCCCCGGCACCCTGCCCACGCTCTGGAATGCCGAAGATCGCTTCCGCAAATCCTACCTCGCCCATTTCCCCGGCTTCTATGAAACCGGCGACGCGGGCTATGTGGATGAGGACGGCTATCTCTACATCATGGCCCGCACCGATGACGTCATCAACGTCGCAGGCCACCGCCTCTCCACCGGCGCGATGGAAGAGGTGCTGGGCTTCCACCCCGATGTCGCCGAATGCGCCGTCATCGGCGTGTCGGATGATCTCAAGGGCCAATCGCCCTTGGGCTTCCTTTGCCTGAACAAGGGCTGCGACCGCCCCGCCGCCGATATCGTCAAGGAATGCGTCACCCTCATGCGCGAAAAGATCGGCCCCGTCGCCGATTTCAAACGTGCCGTGGTGGTGGACCGCCTGCCCAAGACGCGGTCGGGCAAGATCCTGCGCGGCACGATGGTCAAGATCGCCGACGGGCAGGATTACAAGATGCCCGCCACCATCGACGATCCCGCCATTCTGGACGAGATCCGCACCGCGCTGCAAAGCCTCGGCCTTGCTGCGCGCTGATCCCCGCCAAGCCGCAAACCTACCTCTAAGGCCTACTGGACAACCCGCCCCGCGCAGGTAGTCTTGCGCCATGAAAGCCGTGCCCGCCTCCGCCGCCTGTCGATACCCCGCCGCGCCGGGCAGGGCTGCATGACTGCGGCCGATCCCTTGGGCATTTTCGGCGACAGCTCCGCGCTGCACGACATCCTTGACATGGCCGGGCCCGACACCGCGCTGCGCATCCTTCACCAGATCCATATCGACCTTTCTGCAACAGCCGCGCTGATCGCCCCTGCCATCGCTCAGGCCGACTGCGCCACGATCCGCGCCCAGACCCATGTCCTGATCTCGCTCGCCGGAACCATCGGCGCGACCCGCCTGCACGCGCAGGCGGTGGACCTGAACGCCGCCGCCCATGCCGAGGATGAAGCGGCCATCGCCACCCTCGGCGGCCCGCTGATCACAGACCTCACCGCCCTCATCGCGCTGATCGCCGCCCGCCCGTTGCCCGACCATTCCCCCGACCAGACCTCCGACGAAGCCGCCGCATGACCGACCTCCCCCCCCTTCTGCTGATCGAAGACACGCCATCGCTGCAGATGATCTACCGGTCCGTCCTCACCAATGCCGGCCATTCCGTCCGCAGTGTGGGCACCGCCGCCGAAGGCATGGCCGCCTTTGTCGAAAGCGGGGCCACGGTCGTGCTGCTCGATCTGATGCTGCCCGACCGCGACGGTCTGGAGCTTATGCAGGAAATGCTGGCCCTGCGGCCCGAGGCGAATGTCATCGTCATCACCGCCAATGGCTCCATCAACAAGGCGGTCGAGGCGATGCGCGCCGGCGCGCATGAGTTTCTCGTCAAACCCTTCGATGAAACCCGCTTCCTCGGCGCGGTCGACAATGCCCTTGCCGGGCGCGGCACCCCCCGCCGCGCGCCCAGCATCCTGCCCGCAAGACCGGCCACCCCCGCGCCTGTCCCCACCGGGGCTTTCGTCGGCTCGTCCGATGCCATGGCCCGCATCCACGCCAAGATCCGCTCCGTCGCCCGCTCCATGGCCACGGTCTTCATCACGGGCGAAAGCGGCACCGGCAAGGAACTTTGCGCCCTCGCCGTCCATGACAACTCCCCCCGCAGCAGCGGCCCTTTCATCGCGCTCAATTGCGGTGCCATCCCGCAAGACCTGCTTGAATCCGAAGTGTTCGGCCATGTGAAGGGCAGCTTCACCGGCGCGGTTTCCGACAAGCCGGGTGCCGCCGCCGCCGCCGATGGCGGCACGCTGTTCTTGGATGAAATCTGCGAAATGGCCCCGGCGCTGCAAACCAAGCTCCTGCGCTTTTTGCAAACCTCCACCGTGCAGCCCGTCGGGGCCACCCGGCCCCGCAAAGTCAATGTCCGCATCGTCTGCGCCACCAACCAAGACCCGCTCGACGCCGTCCGCCGGGGCCGCTTCCGCGAAGACCTCTACTACCGCCTCTATGTCGTGCCGATCCACATGCCGCCCCTGCGCGAACGCGTCGATGATGTGATCGAAATCGCCGAGGCCGCGCTCACCCGCTTCGCCGCCGAAGAAGGCCGCCGTTTCGATGGCCTCTCGCCCGAAGTGACCACCCTCTTCCGCCGCCTGCCATGGCCCGGCAACGTGCGGCAGGTTCTCAACGTGATCCGCCATGTCGTGGTGATGAACGAAGGCGGCACCGTCACCTCTGACATGCTGCCCCATATCGTGGCCGATGAACCCGGCCTTGCCCCCTCTCCGGCGCTCCTCGCCCCCGCCTCGCCCGAACCGGCGCTGGATGCGCTGATCGGCAAGCCGCTGGCCGAAATTGAACGTCTGGTGATCGAGGCCACGCTGAAACGCTTTGACGGCTCGGTGCCAAAAGCCGCCCGCATCCTCGAACTCGCCCCCTCCACCCTCTACCGCAAGATCGACGGCTGGAAGTAGGGCAAAGCCCGCACAAACCGCGCAAAGGGGCGGGGTAACCCCCGCCCCCCCTGCTTTACGACACCACCCGCCGCAAGGCAGGCACCCGCCGCAACAACACCAGATCCAGCACGATAACCGCCACAATCGCCGCCCCGCCCAACGGGAAGGCCACGCCCAGCACAACGATCAGCACCGCCGCCCCCCACCAGAAGGCCAGCCCCTGCGGCGCAGGCGGTGCAGCAAGTCGGAACGCCCGCTCCGGTCGCCGCTTCCACCACATCACCAACCCCGACACAGGCAGAAAGATCATAGACAGGCAGAACACCGTGTTCAGCGCGATGTTCCACGCCCCCATATCGCCCTCGTGAAAGGCGATGCCATAGGCCATCGCCTTGGCCCAAGGCGAGTAATGCGCATAGCCCACATCGGCCAGCACATTGCCGGTATACTGGTCGATATGGATCGTCCGGTCCGCGCTCGGATCGGGGCCGTCATTTGACATGCTGTCATGGCTGATCGTCCAGACCCCCGTTTCATCGCCGGGAATGGCCAGCTGGAACCGTCCGTTGAACCCCAGCCCCTGCGCAAAGCCCGCCACGCTGTCGATCGTGACCGGCCCCGCCACCGCCTGCGTGCCCGCCAGCGATCCGCTCTCCGGCAGCGGGGTCTGCTCCAGCCCCCACGGCACCTCTTTCGCCGCGCCATGGTTCATGTCGGCATGGGTCTTGTCCGACAGCGGCACCGCCTCCCATTTCTCCGCCGGAAAGGTGGACCACGCCTGCACCATCTTGCCGCCCCAGATCCCAGCCCAGCTCAGGCCCGAAATCAGGAACACCAGCAGCAGCGCCGACATCCACATCCCCACCGCGCCATGCAGCGCCTTCCACGCGCCCCGCGACGAAAGCGACAGCTTCGGCAACAAAGCCTCGCGCCAGCTGGACCGCCCGCGCGGCCAATGCAGCCAGACACCCGTCACCACAAGGATCACCCCCAGCGACGCCGCCGCTTCGATCAGCCAATCGCCCAGATCGCCGATCAGCAGCGTGCCGTGAATTTCGGTCGCGAAATCATACCACCCCGCCCGCCATGGGAAGGTCTCCACCACCTCGGCGGTATAGGGGTTGATGACCACCGTCATGTCGCCATCGGCACCCGTTACCTGAAATACCGCCACCCGGTCCGCGGCCAGCGGCGCGATATAGCTGCCCGCCACACCGCCCGGAATGGCGGCCTCCGCCGCCGCCTGCAGGGCGGATACGGCCATCGGCTCGCCGCTGGGCGTGATGACCGTTCGCTCGCCGTTCAACTCGGTCCATGCCGAAATCCACAGCATGATCAGGCCGGTCACCGCCAACATGATCAGAAACGGAAACACGAAGAGAGAGCAGTAGAAATGCCAGCGCCACACCGTGAAATAGCGCCGTTCCGTCGCCGTCCGGGCGACGTCGTCTGTTGTCGAAACCATGGGATATGTCCTTTGTCCATGTGCCAGCCGCCGCACCACGCGACAGCCTGAAGTCCGCATCAGGAAAAGGTCGTCTCCGGTGGCCCCCGCGCCGGGGGCAGGATCATGGGATCGCGGGCAACCGGTTGGCCCTGCGCAACGGGCCACAGCGCCAGCATCCGCCCCTGAACCGGGACCGGCAGCGCCACCACCGCCACACCCATCGCGCATTTCTGCAGAACGCAGGCCGGACAGTCCCGCTGCCCATGCCCGCCCTCATGCCCCGCCATCCCGGCATCGTGGCACAGGTCATCGACCGACCCGCCCGCAGCCAGAAAGGCCGCCATCGCTGCAAACTCGGCCGCCGTCTCGCCGGGCCGCTCCACCGGGCGATGCGCTGCCCCCGCGCCAGCCAACGCCAGAGCAAGCGTCAGGGCCAAAACAGCCCGCATCAGGAAAGGAAAACGCGACAACAGCATGGCCGCAGCGCTAACCCACCTGCCCCCCGCCGATCAAGGGGGGATGGCACAGACCGAAGCCCCCGCCAAAAACACCGCGACTCACCCCACCGCCGCCATGGTTAACGCGCCCCGACACCACCGCGCGTATGCACAGCCGTCTGCACCGCCCATCTGCACCACGCGCTGCACTGCCTTTCGGCCATATGGCAAAGATAAACCCAGCGCCCGCAAGGGCTTGGCCTCTTGGTCAGACAAATTGCTCGTTGATCAGCCGCTCTTCCAACCCATGCCCCGGATCGAACAGGATGCGGTGCCGCACGCCGGGTTCCGACTGCACCTCGACACTCGCCACCCCCCGCACCGACCCCCGGCTGTCGGCATCGGCCATCACCGGGCGCTTCTCGGCCTCCAGCACCTCGAACCGCACCACCGCCCCCTTGGGGATCAGCGCCCCGCGCCAGCGGCGTGGCCGGAACGCCGCCATCGCCGTCAATGCCAGCACATCCGCCCCGATGGGCAGGATGGGCCCATGCGCAGAATAGTTGTAAGCCGTTGATCCCGCAGGCGTTGCCACCAACGCCCCATCGCAAACCAGCTCATCCATCCGCACCCGGCCATCCACGCTGACCCGCAGTTTCGCCGCCTGCGGCCCCGCGCGCAAAAGGCTCACCTCATTGATCGCCAACGCCTCATGCACCGCGCCATCCACATCCACCGCCCGCATCCGCAGGGGGTTGATCACCGCCTCTTCCGCCGCCGCCAACCGCGCCGGCAGATCGCCCGGCTGATAGGCGTTCATCAGGAATCCGATCGTGCCGCAATTCATCCCGTAAACCGGCAGGGCCATCCGCTGCGTCTCATGCAGCGTCTGCAACATGAAGCCGTCCCCCCCCAGCGCAACCACAACATCTGCGCTTTCCAGCGCGACCTGCCCATAACGAGCCGTCAAGACCCGCAAGGCCTCGGTCGCCGCCGGTGCCCCCGACGCCATGAAGGCGATGCGTGATGTGGTCATCGGCCCGTACTCCCCCAGTCGTCAAACGCCCAAGTCGCAAAGCGCAGTCTTGCGGGCCAACCCTGCCAAACTCAACCCCCGAAACACCCCCGCTCCCCCGGCCCGTCCGACCCATTATTTCGCACAGACCCCCTTTGGAGTCGTTTTCTTGCCTTCCCGCAACGCCACCAGTGCGCTAGATGCAGGGCAAGCCCGAAATCCAATCCCGCATTCCCGTCCTGAGGAGAGCCCATGAACGCCCCCCACCGCGACACCGGATTCTTTACCGAACCCCTCGCCACCCGTGACGCCGAGCTTTTCGGCGCGATCACGCAGGAACTCGGCCGCCAGCGGCACGAGATCGAATTGATCGCTTCGGAAAACATCGTCTCCCGCGCCGTGATGGAAGCGCAGGGGTCGGTAATGACCAACAAATACGCCGAAGGCTATCCGGGCAAGCGCTACTATGGCGGCTGCCAATATGTTGATATTGCAGAAAACCTTTCCATCGAGCGCGCCTGCAAACTGTTCGGTTGCGGCTTCGCCAACGTGCAGCCCAACTCCGGCTCGCAGGCCAATCAGGGTGTGTTCCAGGCCCTGCTGCAGCCCGGCGACACGATCCTCGGCATGTCGCTCGATGCCGGTGGCCACCTCACCCATGGTGCCGCACCCAACCAGTCGGGCAAGTGGTTCAAGGCCATACAGTACGGCGTGCGCAAGCAGGATCTGGAACTGAACTACGATCAGGTCGCCGAACTGGCTGCTGAGCATAAGCCCAAGCTGATCATCGCTGGCGGCTCCGCCATCCCGCGCGTTATCGATTTTGCCAAGATGCGCGAAATCGCCGACTCGGTCGGCGCCTATCTCCTTGTGGACATGGCACATTTCGCCGGCCTCGTGGCGGCGGGCCTCTACCCCTCGCCCTTCCCGCATGCCCATGTCGCCACCACCACCACGCATAAAACCCTGCGCGGCCCGCGCGGCGGCATGATCCTCACGGATGACGAGGCGCTGGCCAAGAAATTCAACTCGGCCATCTTCCCCGGCATCCAGGGCGGCCCCCTGATGCATGTCATCGCCGCCAAGGCCGTGGCCTTCGGCGAGGCGCTGCGCCCCGAATTCATCACCTATCAGAAGCAGGTCATCGCCAATGCCAAGGCGCTCGCCGATGAACTGATGAAGGGCGGGCTCGACATCGTCACCGGCGGCACCGACACCCACCTGATGCTGGTGGACCTCCGCCCCAAAGGCGTGAAGGGCAACGCCACGGAGAAAGCCCTCGGCCGCGCCCATATCACCTGCAACAAGAACGGCATCCCCTTCGATACGGAAAAGCCCACCATCACCTCCGGCGTCCGCCTCGGCACCCCCGCAGGCACCACGCGCGGCTTCGGTGAGGGCGAATTCCGCCAGATCGGCCGCTGGATCACCGAGGTTGTCGATGGCCTTGCTGCCAATGGCGAAGACGGCAACGCCGCCGTCGAGGCCAAGGTGAAGGCCGAGGTGGAAACCCTCTGCAAGCAGTTCCCGATCTATCCGGGCATCTGATTTTATGGACAGAAAACAAAGGCGCGCCCCGGAAACGGTGGCGCGCCTTTGCCATTCTCAGCCAAAATCCTTCGAAGGATTTTGCAATTTTCTTCCAAGAAAATTGGCTGCAAAGGCAGCGTCCCGACGCACCCCCGTTGACGCCGCCCCAACCATCGGCTCACCTGTCGCAAAGCCGCGTCCCGAGTGATACATGACCCCACCCCCGCTCCGCGGCACCCTCAACCTCGAACGCCGCCTCGGCGACTGGGCCCGCGCCCGCCTGCCTCTCGCGCTGGCCGAACTCATCATGTTCGTGCTGAAACAGGGCTGGGCCTGCCTCTTCGGCGGTCTCATGCTGGCCGCCATCATCGGCTCCAGTCTGGTCTGGCGGCCCGACTGGCCCCTGCACCGCTATGACGCGCTTTTCCTCTTTGCTATCGCCACACAGGCGCTGTTCCTGTGGAAAAAGCTGGAAACATGGGAAGAGGCGCGGGTCATCCTGCTCTTTCACCTGACCGGCACCGCGATGGAATGGTTCAAAGTCAGCGCCGGGTCATGGGGCTATCCGGAACCCGCGCTGTTCAAGGTGATGGGCGTGCCGCTGTTTTCCGGCTTCATGTATGCCGCAGTCGGCAGCTACATCGCCCGCGTGATCCGCCTCTTCGACATGCGCTTCACCCCCTACCCGCCCTTCTGGACAACGCTTCTCTTGGCCGCAGCGATCTATGTGAACTTCTTCGCCCACCATTTCGGCCCGGATATCCGCATCGCGCTCTTCGCCGCCACGCTGATCCTTTATGCCCGCACCCGCGTCTATTTCCACATCACCGACCGCCCGCTCTGGATGCCGCTGCCGCTCGCGGCCTTCCTTGCCAGCCTCGCACTCTGGATCGCGGAAAACGTCGGCACCGCCACCGGCACATGGCTTTACTCCGGCCAGTTGCCCGGCCAGATGGTCAGCCTTGGCAAGCTCGGATCATGGTATCTGCTGCTCTACGTGTCCTTCGTGACCGTCACGCTGGTCAGCCGCCGCGCCCTTGGCGGCAGCGCCCCGACAGCTCAGTGAGACGGGTCAGATCAGGCCGGCAAAGCTCAGGCCGATATACAGCATGAGCACCGACAAAACCGCCGTCACCCCGCTTTGCAGCGCGGTGCGGACATGCGGCAGTCCGGGCTGCATCGTTTGCAGATGCCGCAGGCAGGTGCGGTAATCGTCGTCAAAGCTGTATTCATCGATACCGGCCACGTCGCCCAGCTTGGCCTTCCGTTCGGCCAAGGCAATCCGCCACCCGGCCTGACGCGCCTCGGCGGGCAGTGTACGCCCTGCCCGGCCAATGCGCACCTCAAGCGACGGCCCCTTGACGCCCAGCCGTTCCTCCAGCAACTCCGAGATGCGATGGGCCTTCTGCAGGATGATGATGGCGATAGCAGACATGTTCATACCCCTTAACGGATTATGGCAACATAGCGGCAATACTGGGGCGGAAAAAGCGGGCAACCGGAAACGACCGGATGCATAAAGGGAAACAATGCTGAACCTCATCCACCATCCCGCTGCCGGGTCCCCCAGCCACCCCCCGCTGGTCATCGCCCATGGCCTGTTCGGCTCGGCTCGCAACTGGGGCGTCATCGCACGTCGCTTGGCCGACAGCCGCGATGTCTATGCCGTCGATATGCGCAACCACGGCGACAGCCCCCGCGCCGCCTCCCACAGCTACCCCGATCTCGCCGCCGATCTGGCCGAGGTGATCCGCCATATCGGCGCACCCGCCGATCTCTTGGGCCATTCCATGGGCGGCAAGGCCGCCATGCAGCTTGCCCTCACCCAGCCCGACCTCATCCGCCGCCTGATCGTGGCCGACATCGCCCCCATCGCCTATACCCATGACCAGACCCGCCATATCGATGCCATGCGCGCGCTCGACCTGACCCACCTCACCACAAGGGCAGAGGCCGACCAGCGCCTTTCGGCCCATATCGACGACGCCGCCCTGCGCGCCTTCTTCCTGCAATCGCTGGACCTCAAGGCCGATGACGGCCCCCGCTGGCGGCTCAACCTCGATGTGCTGGAGGCCGAGATGCCCAACATCGTCGGCTGGCCCGGCACCGAAGGCCAGTTCGACCGCCCCACCCTGTTCCTGACCGGGGCCAACAGCGCTTACGTCAAACCCGAATACCGCGACACGATCCGCGCGCATTTCCCCGCCGCCCGCTTCGCCCGCATCCCCGATGCCGGCCACTGGCTCCACGCCGAAAAACCCCGCGAATTCGAAGAAACCGTGCGCGTCTTCCTGAACACGCCCAGCCAAAGCTGACCCATCAGCCAACCACACCCGACCCAACGGTCACGGCGCTTTCCTCTGTCACTTGTCCGGTGATCTGGTGGAGCAGAGGGGGCGCTCCACCAAAAATCTAAGCCGTTGAGGTACCAAGACAATAAAGTGCGCGGTTTCGCTCATGTCACACTCATATGTCGCATTTACCGTTCAGGAGCAACCTTGCCTGCGGCGACGGGAAAGAGTGCTAGGAACCAAGCGGACCATCAAGAGGTCGCCCAATGCCTATAGAAACCTGCCCTACCCGTGGCCTACAGTACATCCTTACGGAGCGGATTGTGGAAACTGAGCCGTCCATCAAGAGCAAGCGCAAGTCAGTCGCTACCGCCAAGAGGATCGAAGAAATCATTGCGGCGGGGCAACGCCGAGGACTGACTGTCGCTAAGGTAGTCCAACTACCAGATGGGACCTGCGAGGTTCATTTCGGTGCGGATAAGACGACGATGAAACGCAACCCATTGGAGTGGGACATCTAACTGCCTCTAGAGGGGCGTGTCCTCATACAGCGCGATTTGCATCCGCTTGAACGCATCGCGGACTGCTGCCAACTCCCCTAGTTTGCCCTTGCTTTCGCCGACACTGCCGTACCGCGCAGTTAGGAATTGCCCCAACTTCTTGGTTGCAAGTTCGCTTTCGCCCTTAGTCTCATACGCTTTTAGGATCACTAGCAGTAGGTCAGCCATCTCACCTTGAAAGTCTCCCATGCGACTGTCTCGGAGTACTTGTGCCCGGTCCTGTCGTGTCTTCGGAGGGTTCGTGAACAGCACATACGACAGCACGTCGAATAGGTCGCTCTGCGATGCATCTACAAGCTGGCGGATGTCTTCAAGGCGGTCTTCATCATAGCCGTTGTCTTCGAGTTGCTTTAGGAAGTGCGCCCTGTTGTCGGGGTCACTCCACGCGGCCCGAAGCTGGTCTTCGTCTGCGATCATCTTGGACAGGTCACCGAACAGTCGTGCAAGGAACTCTGCCGCAGAGATGGGCTTCCCGTCTGCGTCCCAGTACGTTGTCGAAGCGATGAAGCGGATCGACCGTGCCTTTCCGTCTGCCAATTGCACGACAACCTTCTGGCGCGGCCCCTCATCTTCGTCGCCTCCTGTTCCGTCGCCACCCGGTTCAGGCTGTGGGGTTGGCACAGGCTTTGGACGGGGTGGCTCAGGAGGTTCAGGGGCGAGTGGTTCGCCGTCCCATTCCGGGTCGTTGAAGTTCTCGTGCGCCTTCACGAAGTCCCAGATGGTGAAGAAGTCTTTGCCGTCATAGGTGCGGGTGCCGCGTCCGATGATCTGCTTGAACTCGATCATCGACTTGATGGGCCGCATTAGAACGATGTGGCGCACATTGCGTGCATCAACTCCGGTGGATAGCTTCTGCGATGTGGTCAGGATTGTCGGGATGGCCTTCTCGTTGTCCTGAAAGTCGCGCAAGTGCTGGTCGCCTATTGCCCCGTCATCTGCCGTCACTCGGTGGCAGTAGTCAGGGTTCGTGCTGGTCTTCACTTGATTGATCAAGTCTCGCACAAGTGCTGCATGGTTCTGTGTGGCACAGAATACCAAAGTCTTCTGTCGCTGGTCGATCTGCCCCATGAACTCCCGCACACGGGCCAACTCACGCTCGGGAATGATGATGCGGGTGTTGAAGTCGCTTTCGGTGAAAGCCTCGCCGTCCTCGATCTCGCCTGCCACCACTACGTCGGTGCCGTCATAGACGTACTCGTCAATCGTGCTGGCCATCTGCCGCACCTTGAACGGGGTCAGGAAGCCGTCTTCGATGCCGTCCCGCAGTGCGTAGGTGTACACAGGTTCGCCGAAGTAGGCGTAGGTGTCGGCGTTGTGCTTGCGTTTGGGTGTGGCGGTCAGACCTAGCTGGGCTGCTGGGGCGAAGTACTCTAGCAAACTGCGCCACTCGCTTTCGTCCTTGGCCCCGCCCCGGTGGCATTCGTCGATCACGATGAAGTCGAAGAAGTCGGGGGCGTACTGGGTGTAGACCGGCTCACCCTCGCCCGTCATGAAGGTCTGGAAGATCGTGAAGAATAGGCTGGCGTTCTTCGGTGGCTTGCCCCGGTTCTTGCGGATGGTATCGGGGTCTATCCGTGTGACTGCATCGTTCGGGAAAGCGGAGAAGGCGTTGTACGCCTGATCGGCAAGAATGTTGCGGTCTGCTAGGAACAGGATGCGTGGGCGGCGGATGGGTTCGCCCGACAGGTTCCACTTCGCCTGAAACAGCTTCCAAGCGATCTGGAACGCTATGGAGGTCTTGCCGGTCCCGGTGGCCAGCGTCAGAAGGATGCGCCTGTCGCCCTTGGCCACGGCCTCTAGCACGGCAGTGATGGCGTTGTGCTGGTAGTAGCGGAGTTCCCATTTGCCGCCGTCCGTCTCGAATGGCACAGCCCCGAAGCGGTCGCGCCACGGGTTGGGGTCGGGGAACGTGCGCGCCCAGAGGTCTTCTGGTGTTGGGAAGGGCAAGGACAGGTCGCCCTCAGCCCCCGTCACCATGTCGATCTGATACCAGCCAATCCCGTTCGAGGCGTAGGCAAAGCGCGCGCCCAGACGGGTGGCATAGTCCTTGGCCTGCCCCACCCCATCACGGTGGCTGAGGCCCGCCCGCTTAGCCTCTATGGCGGCCAGCTTGTGGCCTTTGTAGGTCAGGACGTAATCAGCGGCCAACCCCTTGCCACGCTTACCGCCCGACTGGATACGACCGGGGCAAATAGTTTCCCGGTGCACCTTCGATCCGTTCAGGCCCCATCCTGCCGCTGCCAGCACGGGGTCGATGCGATTGGCGCGGGTATCGGCTTCGGTTTCCGTCTGGGTCATATCAGTCCGTCAACGCTTAGGCCCGCAGCACCCCCTTGGCAGGCAGGGCACTTGCGATGATGGAAGTCTGATCCGTTCGCGCCGTAGCGATGGCTGCAGAGTGCGCCGCCGTCCAAGCGCCGGGCGCAGACCAGTACCCAGACGTACTGCATGTGATCCGTGCCGGGCCGACCAGTGCGCGTGATCAACACCTGATCGTTGATGTTGACGTCACCGAGTTGGCGCTTAGAGGTTCCCATGGGTTTTCATACCTCAGGTGAGTTCACCTGCGAAGGCTTTTTGCAGGAGGGATTGGC
Source organism: Rhodobacter sp. (assembly GCA_013824045.1). Classification (GTDB taxonomy): domain Bacteria; phylum Pseudomonadota; class Alphaproteobacteria; order Rhodobacterales; family Rhodobacteraceae; genus Paragemmobacter. The sequence goes on from PNND01000064.1 coordinate 19,457, forward strand.
GGAGGGCATCGAGGGATTGGAGCTTGGTTTCGGCACGTTCAACCAGAAAATCCAGTTGAACCCTCAAGGTGCGAACTTGATCTACTATCACTTCTTGGACCTCAAGGGCGGGAGTTGGAAAGCCGAAGTCTGGGAAGTCCTTGATTGAAAGTCTGTCCACAGTCGCGCCCTTGATTGTCTTCTCCCGCAGGAACTTCTGAAAATCTGGTGAGAGGTAGCAAAGCACGAAGTACTCGGGGTCGATGACTTCTCGGTTTAGTCGTATCAATCCCATACGTCTGCCCAGACAGCACTTCATCCCATCTGGGATTAGCCCCACCTGGCCCAACCTTGTTTCGTAAGAAAAGACCACATCACCACCACGTGGCGTAACTCGCTTCGTCCACCGCGCAAAGTCCTCTTCAGTGACGTGCCTTGTCTTTGCGAGTTCTATCCTCCCGTCGACCAAGGACGATATTCCAAGGAACAATGGTCCCTTGTCTACGGTTTTTGGAGTGGCGTGAGGACCATCAAAAACTCTGCCAATCTCGGCAATCTTGGGACACGGCCAATCTGATGCCCGACTAAAAATGTGACCAATTGCGCTGTCAAACAACTCCCGCGCGTCTTGGAGGTTGGCCTCGGCGTGCGCGCGTGCGCGGGTCAGGCCCTCGAAAGCCTCGTCCAGAACAGCAACGATCCGCTGTTGTTCTTCGAGTGGGGGGAGGGGGATGGGGAATGCACTTAGCTGACTGAATTTCAGGTTGTTGATGTTCGTGCCACTGGATAGCTGGTCGATGAACTCCCAGTAGGCGTCCGAACGCATGATCCAGTGCAGGTACTTGGGCAGGAGTGTTGCGGATGGAACGAGCAAGCCCATAAAGCCACCGAATGCAAAGTTCATCGGCTGATCAATTAGTGCAGCCTTGCCAAGGTGTTTCTTGCTGCCGCTTGCAGTGCAGATCAGCAGCGTTCCCGCTTCCACCATCTTGCTCTTCGGCACATCGACTGCGGGGGCGATGTAGCGGATGTCATTCAGGTCCAGTTCGCCTGTTTCTAGGTCGATGTTCATTGCGCGAAGGACTGCGGTTCCTCCGCTGTCTACCTCATCCCCCTTTGCGTATGTCAGGCCCCGTCGAAACTCACAGACTTCCCCAAGCCGCCTCACCTCCCAACCAGCCTTCACAGCATCCCCCGGATGCTTTCCAGAATGTCCGCCGTCTCGGCATCACGGGCCAGCATGTCGGCGATGATGTCCTCGGGGCTGCGCAGGGCCGCAGCCTCGGGCGCGTTGGGGTTCTTCACCGACAGGTCGCAGGTCGCGTCGTCCAGATCGGCCCGCTTCACCAGCCAACTCTTTGGTCCTAGGGCACGAGTGCGCTGCAGGGTCACGAACTCGGCAAGGTCCGCGTCGTTAAGCGGGTTGGTCTTGCCCAAGCTGCGGCCAGGATCAAGCTGGTAGAACCACACATCCCGCGTAGGTGCACCCTTTTCAAAGAACAGCACCACCGTCTTGACCCCGGCCCCCTGAAACGTACCCTGCGGGCAGTCAAGGATGGTGTGCAACTCTGCCGCCCCAAGCAGTTCCCGGCGCAGGGCCACGCTGGCGTTGTCGGTGTTGCTGAGGAAGGTGTTTTTGATCACCACCGCCGCCCTGCCCCCGGCGCGCAGCTTGCGGATGAAGTGCTGCAGGAACAGATAGGCCGTCTCACCCGTGCGGATGGGGAAGTTCTGCTGCACCTCGCGCCGTTCGCCACCGCCGAAGGGGGGATTGGCGAGAATGATGTGGTGGCGGTCCTTCTCTTGTATGTCCATCACGTTCTCATTGAGCGTGTTGGAGTGGACAAGGTTCGGTGCCTCGATCCCGTGCAGCACCATGTTCATGATGCCGATGATGTAGGCGAGGCCCTTCTTCTCTTGGCCAAAGAAGGTGCGGGTCTGCAGCGTTTCATAGTCGGCTGCGGTCTGGGCCTTGGGGCGCAGGTAGTCATAGGCTTCGCAGAGGAAGCCAGCCGATCCGACTGCACCGTCGTAGATCGTCTCGCCGATCTGCGGGTCGATGACATTGATCATGGCCCGGATCAGGGGGCGAGGGGTGTAGTACTCTCCCCCGTTCCGCCCTGCGTTACCCATGCGACGGATGCGCGTCTCATAGAGTTGCGAGAGTTCGTGGCGTTCAGCTTGGGTGTTGAAGTTCAGCCCATCGAGGATTTCAAGCACGTCCCGCAGGATGTAGCCGGAACGGAACTTGTTGCGGAGTTCAGTGAAGACTTCGCCGATCTTGTATTCGATGGTGCGGGGGCCAGTCGCCGTGGTGCGGAAGGCGGCAAGGTAAGGGAACAGCTTCTGGTCCACGAAGGCGATGAGGTCGTCACCGATCATCGCGGTGTTGTGGTCAAAGCCGCCGTTGGCCTTTGGTGCGGCCCACTCATCCCAACGGTACTTGCCGGTGATGATGGGGGCATAAGTGGTGCCGTCGAGTTCGGCACGGTCGCGGCGTTCAGTTTCCAGGTCATGCAGGTACTTGAGGAACAGCACCCACGATGTCTGTTCAACATAGTCGAGTTCGTTAGCGATGCCTTCTTCGGCCCGAAGGTTCTTTTCGATGGTGTTGAAGGCGTTCTCGTACATGCTTCCCCGTCCAGTTTTGCAACGGAGAGTTCCATCACTCAGCGCCAAGCGCAACCAGTTGCTGGTTGTCGCTGGATCGTAATTTCTCGGCACATTTTTTCGAGGGGGTATCTAATCCCATCCCGCTGCCGAGTTCCCCCGTACACCCCCCAAACCGGGCGCTGGGATGCCCTTGCCAGCATTCCGGCGGCAGGGCATGCCAAGCCGCTAGACGTGCCGTGGCGGCGTCCTCCTGAGTGGTGGGCCGATCCGTCCTGTCTCACTGGACCTTGCCCCCGCGAGATGTCTCAACCTGCCGCTGATCCGTCTCATTAGAATGGTCATTGACTTATGGTACATATCGGCGCTTCATGTCTTAGAGTTCAATGAGACAAATGGGAGTGAGTTATGCGGATTGGCTATGCAAGGACTTCGACGCTGGACCAGAAGGCGGGACTTGAGGCTCAGGAACGCGACTTGAAGCAGGCAGGGTGCGAAAGGTTGTTCATCGAACAGGTGTCGTCCGTCGATGTGGTGGCGAGGGTGAAGCTGGCAGAGGTGCTGGACTTTGTTAGGGAAGGTGACGTGCTCGTGGTGACGAAGCTGGACCGGCTTGCCCGCTCTGTGGCGCATCTTCTGGACGTGCTGAAGGTGCTGACTGACAAGGGGGCAAGCCTGTCAATCCTTAGCCTCGGCATCGACACCGCCACCCCTACCGGGAAACTCATGCTTACCATCCTAGGCAGCATCGCCGAGTTCGAGCGTGGCATCATGTTGGAACGGCAGCGCGAGGGGATCGCCAAGGCGAAAGCCGATGGCAAGTACAAGGGGCGCAAGCCGACAGCCCGAGCGAAAACGGAGGATGTGCTGAGGCTGCATAGGGAGGGCATGGGCGCTTCTGAGATAGCTAAGCGCACGGAGATTGGCCGAGCCTCCGTCTATAGAATACTTGAAGGGTCACTTGGGCAGGCAGCAGGTGGGTAGTGCATGCGAGGCGGGCACGGAAGCAGCCCCAGCATGCGTTCCGCCCGCGCTACCCCCTTCGTCTATAGATAAAGGCGTCAATGACTGTGCAGCCCACCACAGGGGCATAGTACTAAGTGTTCTGGGTAAGGGATGGTACCGGCATTCCTCGGAGAGGGTATTGCCGATCCTGCTTTATGTTCGCTGTCGTTTCCTCTCACCTAGCACCCAGCTTCTTGCCTCTGGACCATTCAGGAGAGTGCCTATGTCATCGGTGACTGGGCCGATGGGGCCACTGTACTGAGCGACGTACTTCCTCTTAGCTGGAACGGTCACGGCGGCCTCTTCGGCTGCGGCAGTCTCCATTATCTGGCCGAGTTCGTCATCAAGCGTGGCGAAGGTGATGAAGCTGTCGTGCACGGGGAAGCATGGGTATCCCATCGCCACGAACTTTAGCATCACCCGCTCTGCGATGTTTGCATCTGCTCGCTGCAGCCGAGTGCCTTCGCCTGAGTAGAAGTAGGTGGATATGGGTTTGTGGTGCTCGGTGATACCGTCCAAGAACCGCTGCCAAGTCATACGCAACTGTGACGATGAGAACTCGGGAACGCTGTCCTGTCGAGGTTTGCGGGGGGAGTTTACGATCACATTGAACGCTTTCTTAACTGCCTCCCTATGTTCAACTCCGTAAGGTTGGCCGTATGGGTCGTCTATGCTCGGCACTGGTTCACCGACCTTTGCATAAAGCAGCCTCAGATGTAGCGAAGTGAAGTCGTGCTCACATGTCGCCTTGCAGTTGATGGTGATGTGTTTGCGAGACCCTCGCGGGACTTGCTGCCACCACCCTCCGAAAAATCTACCACCCTCTGTCCAGTCAGGCTTATTGAACACGCGAAAAAGACGCGTCCTCGCGGTGTTCAGCCGCTCATACTCGAATGGCTTGCGATCTTCTCGTGCCTTTTCCTTTGCTTTGGCCACCCTTTCGCGTTCCAGCGCGGCGCGCTCTATGGAAGTCAGGTCAAGTGAAAGGACATAACGTCCATTGTTCTCGTTGATCCTCTGGAGGTTGGCCCGCCACTGTATGGTATCGGGTGTATCTTCGTACCGTATCGACTTCTTAGTTTGGTGCGGTTTCCCAACTTTGAGACGGATTGGGTCGGTCGTGTCGATGACTTCGTCTGGGTACTCGATGCATATGGCGAGCGCCGAACGCAGCTTCTGTGTTCCCTTGATACGTGAGGTCTTGCCGCTCGCTTCTGTGCCCAAGGAGATTTGCGTTGCATAGCCTGCCGTCAAGAGGCCCTTCAAGGCGTCTAGAAATTGGCGAGCCGAGACGAACTCTGGGTAAGCAGCGTTGTTGGTGAGGGCGGATTTGTCTCGTCTGACACCTACGCACATCTCTTGGTCAGCTTGCATGGCATCGAACAGGTCCAAGCAGATTGCCCGCAGGCACTTTTGGTATCTGTCGGCGGCGGAGGCGTCTCTTGCGCGACGCTGTTCATGCAACTCGACTTCAACTTGAATGGCATCAAGCCGGTCCAGTATGGCGGGACTTCGCTTGCCGGTAGGTCGGCGGAACAGATTGATCGGTCTGCTTGGTGTGACGTTCTCAAACATGAGCCAGCATCTGTGCGGTGCTCCTTAAATTGCTATCCGCGTGGCAGTGTCGGCTTCTGTCTGCCACGCTCAAGCCGGGAGGTATCTATCCCCTTTGCCCCGGCCCATTAGAAGTCATACCGAAAACAAGTCGATAGCTGCCTTTAACTGAGCAAGGGTATAACCCTCTCGCATGTACACCTGTTGGGTGACGCCCTGCCTCTCGTGCCCCACGATCGACTGATAGATAGGTTCTGCAACGCCAGCCTGCGCAAGTCGGGTCACCATTGTATGGCGTAGGCCGTGAAAGACATGCCCGGAAGACTTGATGCCAAGTGCAGGCGTCAAAGTAACGTTGAACCAACGACCTAAAGTCCTGCCATAGCCATTCTTTGCGCAGAACCTGTAATCCGGGAACATGCGCGATTTGCCTTTGGCTTCCATTCGCGACCGGTACTCCAACAGCCCGAGCCGCATCAACTCGTCATGCACGGGAACCTTGCGCAATGCGGCAGTAGACTTGAACTTTTTTTTGCTGTCTCCCTCGTCGATCAGATGGAAGAACCAGATACCGTCCTGTTGCTGGATGTCAGCAACTTCGAGTTGGCAGACCTCGTTCAGTCTCGCCCCCGTGAACATGGCGATAAGCGTGCCCCACTTGTTGCTTTCTGCCTTCACGAGGCCCAAGCCATTCTCGGTGACCTCTCGGTAGACAGCTTTCAGGGCCTCGGGCTTGTAGGCTTGCCGCTTGGGCAGTCCCTTGCTGTTGGACTTGCCAACGCGTGTGCCCGCAAACAGGTTGATCTGGACATGGCCGTTCTTCATGGCCCACTCGAAGAACGACTGATAGGTGCTGATGTAGCCGTTGACTGTCACCGCAGAGATTTTTGCCAACCCTGTCACTTCTGTTGCCTCTCGCAGTGACAGGGTTCGGGTTTGTGGCATCTTGTGCCGGTTGGCGGGCAGTTCGAGAAGAACGCGTTTGATGTCTTGGGCATCACGCTTGGTCACCCCACCGATGGGGCAATCCGCCCCAAAGTACTCCGTCAGAAGGGCAAGGGCTGCTTCCTTCTTCTCAAAGGTGGCACTGGCCCAACTAACTGCCCGCCTGTTTTCCCCCACGTACTCGTCAATCGCTTGCTGCAATCCAATCCCAACATCTGCTGGTGGCATCTGTGGATCGGGATGAAGCGGAGTAGGTGCTTGAACAACCGAAGCCAGCGGGCTTGTGAAGTCATAGTGTTCAAGGGACGCTTGGTGCTTCACCAGTGCCCGAAGAAAATCCCGGTGGGCCATCTTGTATTCTTGCAGGACGCGATCCGCCTCTTTGGTCGATCCCGGCTCTGGCAATCCGGTAGCCCCGCAGAGCCGCTGCAGGAAGGCGTCAATGCCGTTCGGAGCGATGATACCCCAGTAATCCTCAGAGGTGCCCTCAGCGAGGGCCTGCGTCGTCGCCTGCGGGGCGAGGTCAAGATCGGATGGCGGTCCGTTCGCGCCGATCTGGTCGATCCGGGCGGCGAGGGCCTGCTTGAAGTAGCCGTGCATCACGGCCCGGAGTTCGTCATGCCGCATCACGGTTGGAACTCCACGGCGGCGCAACAATTCACCGCACGAAGCGAGAAACCGGGCCAACTCACTCGCCTGTCTCGGGCATCGGGTGCCCAAAGACAACCGAACACTGTCCTGTCGCGGATGATTTGCCGTGCTAGGAAGCGGCCAGCGGAAATAGAAGACGCCATGCCGGGACAGGTAAAGGTAGGAGATCAGCCTCATTCTGTGTCACACCCTAGGGGCACACTTGCTGTCGAGGCTTCTAAGGCTTTGATTTATAAGGGTCTGGTGGAGCAGAGGGGGATCGAACCCCTGACCTCGTCATTGCGAACGACGCGCTCTCCCAACTGAGCTACTGCCCCCACGGGCGGCCTTCTTGCCGATTGCCCCCGTTTTGTCAAGCCGCGCCCCCGCACCTCAGGGGGCCGCCACGGCCACATGCTGGCGCACAAAGGCGGTGATATCCGCCGCCGGACGCGCGCCCGCCAGCCGCGCCACCTCGCGGCCCCGGTGATACAGGATCAGCGCCGGAATGCCCCTGATCCCTGCCCGCTGCGACACTGCCGGATGCGCCTCGGTATCCAACTTGGCAAAGCGCACCTGCGGTGCCAACGCCTTGGCGGCCTTGGCGAATTCCGGGGCCATCATCCGGCAGGGCCCGCACCATGCCGCCCAGTAATCCACGATCAGCGGCAGGTCATCGCCGCGCACCGCCTTGTCATGCGCCGCCGCGTCCAACTCATGCACGCGCCCATCCAGCAGCGCCGCGCCGCAGATGCCGCATTTCGGCCCCGCCGCCAGCCGCGCCACCGGCACCCGGTTCATCTGCCCGCAGGCGGCACAGCACAGCTTCACTGCCT
>PNND01000453.1 GCA_013824045.1 Rhodobacter sp.
CCCCATCGTCATCGCCGCCATGTTCTCGACCGTCGTCGGCATGGCGAATTCGCTTCTGGCCCAGCTCGGTGACCCGAACTCGGCAACCAACATCGGCTCACTGGTGCCATTCTTCGTGATGGTGTTCCTGGCCAAGGGGTTCGTCGCAGCGACGCCCCTGATCGTGCGTGGGATCTCGGGCAACCTGATGGTAGCCGCAGCACCTGCGATCGTCAGCGGGTCCGCAGGAGTGCTGCGGGGGCTGGTGAACACGTCAGGAGTGCAGGGCAGGGCGAGGATCGGTGCGCTTACGACGGGTGAAGCTATCGGACGCGGTGCGGTGCAGGCGCCCGCCGCCGTGCGGAGCGCTGCGGCGACGGCAAGTGCTCAGGTGGTCCGGATGGCAGAACGGGCGAAGCGGTTGACCAACAGAACATAGCAGAAAGTTTGTGTAAAAACAAGCTTATGGGGCATCTCTCAAAGGTCCTGTACTACAGCAGTTGCGGATCTAGTCCCAAAGGCAGCATTTTCATCAAGACCCTAAACTAAAGAGATTTGTCGCTCCGATTGTCGAGCGCCCCGCAATTAGCCTCACCGCGCAGGGGCTGAACCAGCATCCGGTCAAGCCAAAGGTCACGGGGCGTGCGAAACTGCTCGATGCCGATGGTCATGCCCTCGTGCCCTGCCTTCGGTTGCGCCCGGTAGGTGCCCAGCAGACGGTCCCACCACGGCAGGTTGAAGCCGAAATTGCTGTTGGTTTCAGCCGGGATTACCGAGTGGTGTACGCGGTGCATGTCGGGCGTCACCATGACCCACCGCAGCACCCGGTCCACCCCGGTGGGCAGGCGGATGTTGGCATGGTTGAACAGCGCGGTGGCGTTCAGCAGCACCTCGAACAGGAGAACCGCCACGGCGGGCGCGCCAAGGGCCGCAACCACCGCCAGCTTGATCACCATCGACAGCACGATCTCCACCGGGTGAAACCGCAGGCCGGTGGTCACGTCAAACTCCAGATCGGCATGGTGCATCCGGTGCAGGCGCCACAGGCCGGGCACCGCGTGAAATAGCACATGCTGCAGGTAGATCGCCAGATCCAGCAGCAGGATCGACAGCAGGACGGCCAGCCATAGCGGAATATCCAGCGCATTGAACAGACCCCAGCCACGCTCCTTGGCCATCAGCGCAAGACCAACGGCGAGGATCGGAAAGGTCAAACGCAGGATGACGGTGTCCACCACGACCAGCGCGAGGTTGTTGGTCCAGCGGATGACGCGCGGAATGTCCTGCCGCCTGCGGGGTGCTGCCACCTCCCATAACGCCATTGCGACCAGCACCGCGATAAAGACAGTAAGTCGCAGCGTAGCCTCCTGCGCGAGGATTGATTCAGTCATCTCTGGCGGGCCTTTCCAGTTGCAATGGCCACGATGGAGATTATCACCCAAACGACAAGGCGTAGTCCCATTGCACCCACGGTCCGGGCTTCAAATGCTACCCCCTTCGAGACATTCCAGAGAAACGCCGCAAAAACCACTGCGGTTGCCAGGGCGATGGCAATCGAGAGGACCGTTGCCCAGTCAGTTCGGAACCAGAAGCCCAAGCCAGCGGCGACATAGGCAAACCCTGCCAGGAAGTTGAACCACAGAACAAATGGGACGACAGCGCCCATGTCGGCGCCGCCGAACAGGGCGCGCCCACCCGAAACCAGGGTCAAGAGACCGAAGGCGATTGCGATGATGGCAGCGACAGTCAGGGAACGGGTGCGGGTGGGCATGGCCTTCTCCTTTGCTCAGGTGTCCACGAGGCGACCATCGCGCAGGTGGATCAGGCGGTCGAAGCGGTCGAAGATCTTTTCGTCATGGGTCACGGCAATGATGCAGGCCTCTTGTTCGGTTGCGAGTTTACGCAAGAGATCCATCACAAGTTGCGCCCGACCACTGTCGAGCGCGGCGGTGGGTTCATCGGCCAGAATGATGCGGGGCCTGTTGGCTAGCGCGCGGGCGATGGCAACACGTTGGGCCTCTCCCCCTGACAGCAGGGCGGGTTTAGCCTTGGCGCGATGGCCGACCTCCAGATAGTCCAGAAGTTCGCGCGCACGGGCGCGGCCCTTCTCCGAGGGCCAACCTGCAAGATCCAGCACGACCGAGACATTTTCCTCGGCCGTCAGGAAGGGCAGCAGGTTGTGCGCCTGAAAGATGAAGCCGATCTTGTCGAGCCGGAGCCGCCGCAGATCGCTGCGCAGCCATTTGCCGTCAAACACCGCGTCTCCGTCCAGTTCGACTCGGCCGGAGGTCGGGGCAAGAATACACCCGATGACGTTGAGTAGCGTCGTCTTCCCGGACCCCGACGGGCCCAGTAAGGCGATGACCTCTCCCGCATGGACGCGCAGATCGATGGAGCGCAGGGCATCGACACGGGTCTCACCCTCGCCATAGTGTTTGGCAACGCCCTGCACATTGACCAAGATATCGCCCAAGGTCATGTGTCAGCCCCCGAGTGCAGTAGCGGGATCGACCTTCAGTGCCGCGCGAACGCCAAGTCCCGATGCGATGAGGCAGACCACCAGAATGATGCCGGTCAGCACGAGTGCGTTGAAGGGCTCCAGCACGACGCGACGGGGGAAGTTGTCCTTGACCAAGAGGATCAGTGCCAGCCCGATCCCAAGGCCCGAGACCCCAAGGATCATCGCCTGTTGCACGATCAGCGCCACGATGGTGCGGTCCGGCGCGCCGATCAGTTTGAGCGTGGCGATCTGTTTCAGCTTCTCCATCGTCATCGTGTAGATAATCAGCGCAATGACCACGGCACTTACCGACAACAGGATGCCCAGGAACAAGCCGATCTGCCGCCGCGCCCTATCCACGACCGAGGCGAGCAAGAGGTCTTCCTGTTCGATCTGGCTGAGGGCGGCGAGGTGTTTCCATTGCCGCACCGTCGCCGTGAGCAGCGCCACATCCGCGCCGGGTTCAAGCCGCGCAATGACGGCGGCCACGGTTGCGGGACGGATACCCTGATCCCCGCGGGCGACCTGCACGCGAGCGGCCGCGGGGTCAAGCGCGGTCTGCAGTGACAGGGCGTCGGCCAAGGTCACGTAGACGGCCGGATCGCCACCTGAATTCATCGCGTCTTCGGCCAACCCCACTACTCTGAACCGGTTACGGCCAAGACGGATGGTGTCACCCGGCACGAGCCCGGTCTTGCGATCGGCCAGCAGTTCGAAATGGCTCGTGCCCAAGCCACGCCCCTCGGCGATGCGTTGCGGCCCGCCGGGGCGGCCAGGTTCAAAGCCGATAACGTAAAGGCGCAGCGTCTGGCCCGCATGCGCGGCCTCGATCGTCTGGTAGGTGATGGCACCGGCCTCGGCTACGCCGGGCATGCGCGCCACGGCGTCACGGGTATCGGCGGGGATGCTTGACGCCTCGGCAAAGGGACCCTGCGTGCCCGCCTCTACCACCCAGATATCGGCGGCCGGGGCCTTCACCACGGCCAGAGCATCGGCGACAAGGCCGTTGTAAATGCCGATCATTGCCAACACGACGGTCATCAGAAGGCCAAGCCCGAAGCAGGTCAGCACAAACCGGAAGAGGCCGTGGCGAATGTCCTTGATGGCCAGGTTCATGGCGCGGCCCCGATGCGGGCCAGCCGCCCTTCGTCCGCGCCCTGTGGCGGAGCGGCGACGATCTGCGCGCCGTCTGGCAGACCGCCCGTCGCTTCGACGCGGCCGCGATCATCCCGCGCGCCAAAGGTCAGCTGAGTTCGTGCCAACCGTCCATCTTGCACGATCCAGACAGTTCCGCGATGGCCGTCAAAGCCGGAGATTGCGATCTCGGGCACCATCAAAGCGCTGTCGCGCGTACCAGTCAGGATACGCACCTCGGCCTGTTCGCCAAGAAACATCTGGGTCGGACAATCGGCGCAGGTCAGCCAGACGCGGCGTTCCTCGTTCACCCGGTCGCTTTCGAGGCCTATCCGCGCGATGGTGCCGCTGTATTCGCCGGCAGGCTGTGACCGCAGGCGGATGGTGCCGGGCTGGCCAAGCGCCAGCTGGCCCGCTCGTTCTTCGTCGATATAGGCCTGAATCCAGATCGTAGCGGGGTCGATCAGAATAAAAATCGGGTTGCCTGCGCTGACCACGGCCCCGGCCTCGGCGAGGCGGGTTACGACTAACGCGTCGAAGGGCGCGGTCAGGCGGTGGTGATCAAGCAGCGTCTGTTCGAGTTGCAGAGCAGCTGCGGCATCCTGCCCCTGCGCCCGGATGACGGCCAGCTCGGCCTCTGCCACAGCCACCTCGGCGCGGGCGACATCTTCATCGCGCTGCGCTTCCTCTGCCCGCTGGGCGGGCGCGTTGCCCTGCAGTGTCAGTTCCACCTGACGGCGATTTGCGGCCTCGCGCTGTGCCAGAATGGCCAGTGCGCGGACAACCGCCGCTTCAGCCTTGGTCTGATTGGCGGTATTCGCCGCCATGGCGGCGCGGGCACGGGCGACGCGGGCCTCTTGCTCGGCCTGATGCAATGCGGCCAGGTCCTGGCCCTGTGACACGCGGTCTCCGGCATCGGCTGACAGCGACAAAAGCGCCCCGCCCACCTCGAACCCCACGCGCGCCAGCACCCGCGCCTCGACCGTGCCAAGACCATAGATGCGCAGAGCCACATCGGCTTCTGTCGGAACCACCGTTACCGTCAGCGGACGCTCGGTCAGGAATACTGCCCCGGCACCTGCAGCCACGACAGCCGCCACCGCATATAGCCAGGTTTTGTGCATCGGTCAGGCTCCCTTTGCCGAAAGCAGGTGCAACTGGACATCCAGCAGGCGCAACCCTTCGGCGTGCAGGGCAAAATCGCGCGCGCCGAGCGACCATCGGATAGCCACCCCCTGCACCAGCGAGGCCAGCAGCACTGCCGCATCCGCCGCCGCGACATCGCTGCGCAGGGCATGGGCCCGCTGCCCTTCTGCCACCTCGCGCGCCAAGTGGCCGTGAAACGTGGCCAACCGGCCCCGGAACGCCGCCCGGAGATCCGCGTTCTCGACATTCAGTTCGCGTGAAAAGAGGAGCATGGGCATCGCGGGCGTCGCCGCGATCTGGCCCAGTTGAGCCCCGATCAGCGCCTTGACGCGTTCAACCGGAAGGTCGGCCTGTACCAGCGCCGCATCCCAGGCCGTGGTCAGCGCTTCGGCTACATGATCGGCCACCGCGTTCCACATCGCGGCCTTGGTTGGGAAATGCCGGAAAATGGCGGCTTGCGTCACGCCAACCTCGGTCGCAACCGCACCGGTGGTCACCCGGTCCGGGCCTATCCGGTCAGCGAGGCCTAGGATGGTGGCTACGATTTCAGCCTTCCGCAGATCGGACGTCTTGCGCACGGGCCGTCTCCTAGTAAGTGAGTAATTAATTACTAACTTAATCGTCAGACTAAGTCAATCTGGCGTGACAGACGACCGGGCCCGGACTGGAAAGCGCGACGTTGACAGGATCGTGCCCGCTTCATCCACCGTGAACCGGCAGGCGCGGCCTGCGTGGCGGAAGGTCAGGCGCCAGCGCCCGGCGTCGGCGTCCACGCCAGCCTCGCAGATCGAGGTCAGGCTACCGTCCCGCATGGCCTGCCGTATCCTGTCTTCGGTCAATTTGAAGGCCTGGGCCAGCAGGGTGGCGGGAACGACAAAGCCCGAACCATCCCGTTCCACTTGCGTCATTGAGGCACCACGAGGTTGCCCGCGGTCTTTGCCAGCGGCGTCAGGGCGATATCGGCAAGGGTCGAGCGGTCCAGGTCCGCCAGGAACGCAGCCTCGGCTGACCGCAGGCGGGTTTTCAGGCGGCAGCGGGCCTCGATGGAACAAGTGCCGCCCTCTGCCCCAAAACACTCCACCAGCGGCTGGCCTTCCTCCAACAGCCGGATGATCTGGCCCAGCCGGATCTCGGCCGCAGGGCGGGCCAGCATGGCACCGCCGCCACCGCCGCGCCGTGTGTCGATCAGACCGGCGCGCGCCAGATGCTGGATGATCTTTGCCAAATGGTTGCGCGACAGGCCGAGATCCGCTGCCAGTTCGGCGCTGGAAAAGGCGCGGGATGGATCGCCCGCCATCCGCATCAGCATCCGCAAGCCAAAGTCGGTGAAGGAGGTGAGGCGCATGTCAGTCGCAATCCTTGAATGGGTATTTACAATACCTATTAGCAGGTCTAAGCCAGACTGCAAGACGGAGACTCAGATGGAAATGGGTGCAATCAAGACCCCGCCGCCCTCGGCCCGGCCCGAAATGACGGCAGCACTGATGGCGGAAACCGGGCTGAACGCCGACGTGCTGCGCGATCTGGTGCATCGGTTCTACGGCCGCGTCCGTGCCGATGCGGTTCTGGGGCCGATCTTTGCTGCGCGGATCACCGACTGGGCCCCGCATCTGGACCGCATGGTGGACTTCTGGTGCTCGGTCGCGCTGATGACCGGGCAGTATCATGGCCGCCCGGTGCCGGCCCACACGCCCTTGCCGATCAACGCTGCACATTTCGACCGATGGCTCGCGCTGTTCCGCGCCACGGCGACGGACACCTGCACTCCTGCCGGTGCGGCCCATGTCATCGAAAGTGCCGAACGCATCGCCAGATCGCTGCATATCGCCGTGGCATCCGCGCAAGCCGAACCTGCAGCCCCACCACGGCTGTTCTGATGAGAGGAGACCCAGCATGACCGAAGATATCGCCCCGACAGACCCCAGCGCCCTGACCCGTTACATCGAGACGCGCTATCACGCCCGCCACCGGGAACAATTGTCGGTGCTGGCCGCCATGGCCGAGCGGGTCGAAGATGTGCATTTCGGCGATGACGGTGTCCCCGAGGGCCTGTCCATCCTGTTGCGTCAGATGATCGGCGAGATGGAGGTGCATATGAAGAAGGAAGAGCTGATCCTGTTTCCGGCCATCCGTCGAGGCGGCATGCCCGGGATCGAAAACCCGATCGCGGTGATGCGCGCCGATCATGCAGGGCATGACTGCGAGGTGGCCGAAATTCGCCACTTGACCGGGAACCTGTCGTTGCCAGATGGGGCCTGTGGCACCTGGACCGCGCTTTACCGGGGTCTGGCAGAGTTCACCGCCGACCTGACCGAGCATATGCGGCTGGAAAACGACGTGCTGTTCCCGCAGTTTGAACCCGCTGGGCGGGCCGATGCCTGAGGGACGCAGGCTCGCCTCGTCCCCCTGTCTGGCCGGCAAAATTGCTCCCAATGGGTTCGACCCGCTGGCCGTGGACCCAGAACAGGCACGGGACGTTGCGCGCTGGCGCCGCGTGGAACGCGTCCGCCTGCGTGCGGCACGGGACGCGCTGAGCGTAGCAGACCGGCAAGCGGCAGGTGTCGCTCTATCCGCGCATTTGCGTCACTTGCTGGCCCAGCAGCTTTCCGGGGCGGTGGGACTGACCCTGTCTGCCTACTGGCCGATCAAGGGCGAACCCGATCTGCGCGACCTCATGGCGGATTTGCACGGCAGGGGCGTGACCCTTGCGCTGCCGGTGGTCGAGGTGAAGGCCGCCCCGATGGTCTTTCGCCGTTGGATGCCCGGCATGGCCATGGTGCGGGGCGACTGGAACATCCCCGTGCCGCCGCCCGATGCCGAAACACTGACGCCCGATATCGCCCTTGCCCCGCTTGTCGGATGGGACGGGGCGGGCTTTCGGCTGGGCTATGGCGGGGGCTACTTTGACAGGACACTTGCTGCGCTGTCGCCGCGCCCGTTCACCATCGGCATTGGCCTGCAATCCGCGCGCCTTGCCACGATCTTTCCCCAACCCCACGACATCGCGATGGACGTCATCCTGACCGAGGCCGGGGTTCAGTTCCACCGCGAGGGGCCATGACCACATCCACCGAACAGATGCGCGCCTGGACAGGGCCCGCGATCCTGACCTATGGCTTTCGGCCCTTTTTCTTTGGGGCTGGGGTCTGGGCCGCCTTGGCAATGGTGCTTTGGGTGCCGATGCTGTCGGGCGATCTGACCTTGCCCGCCGCCTTTGACCCTGTGTCATGGCATGCGCATGAATTCCTGTTCGGCTATCTGGGGGCCGTCATCGCGGGATTCCTGCTGACCGCAATGCCGAACTGGACCGGACGGCTGCCGATTGTCGGTTGGCCACTGGGCGGGCTGTTTGCCATGTGGCTGATCGGACGGGCGGCGGTGGCGGTGTCGCTGTATCTGCCGCCGCTTGGCGTGGCCCTGGCTGACCTGGCCTTACCCCTGGCCCTTGCCGCCGTGATCGGACGGGAAATCGTGGCAGGCAAGAACTGGCGCAACCTGATCGTGCTGGCGATGCTGGGCGTGCTGATCCTGGGCAATGCCGTCTTTCATTGGGAGGCAGCGCGGGGCGACTATGCGGCGGGGGGCTACGGCCTGCGCATCGGCCTTGGGGCCGTGATCATGATGATCGCGGTGATCGGGGGGCGGATCGTGCCGTCCTTCACACGCAACTGGCTGGCAAAGCGCGCCCCCGGGCGTCTGCCGGTGCCGCCGATGCAACGCTTCGACAAGGCGGCGCTGCTGGTTCTCTTGCTGGGATTGCTGGCCTGGGTTGCCTTGCCTGACCATGCCATGACGGCAATCCTGTTGCTTCTGGCGGGCGGGCTACACCTTGTCCGGCTGGCCCGTTGGGCGGGCGATCGGACCCTTGCCGAGCCCTTGGTCGCCGTCCTGCATCTGGGCTACGCCTTCCTTCCGCTGGGGGCCGTGGCGATTGCAGCCGAAATCCTGATGCCCGGGTCGCTTGGTATGGCATCCGCACAGCATCTGTGGATGGGAGGGGCGGCGGGTCTGATGACGCTGGCGGTGATGACGCGGGCCACGCTGGGCCATACCGGGCAGGCGTTGACCGCCGGGCCGGGGACGGTGGGCATCTATGCCGCCCTTGTCGGGGCAGTGCTGGCCCGCCTGGGGGCGGGCATCTGGCCAGATCAGGCGCATCTGCTGCACACGGTGGCCGGGGCAGGGTGGATAGCGGCCTTCGGCGGCTTTACCCTTTTCTATGGCCCGCTGCTGCTGCGCCTGCCTGCAGCCAAGCGGATATAGGGATCGTGGGCTGGCTGGAATTTGCCGCGGCCTATGCCGCGTTCTTCATAACCCATTCCCTGCCGGTGCGCCTCCCCTTGCGACCGATGTTGCAGACAGCACTTGGGCCGCGCGGCTTTACCGTGGCCTATTCCGCCCTGTCTCTGGCCGCGTTGGCATGGCTCATCGTTGCAGCGGGCCGGGCGCCTTTTGTGCCGCTGTGGAGCTGGTCGCCCTGGCAGATCTATGTGCCGCTGGTGGCCATGTTGCCGGTTTGCCTGATCCTCGCGCTGGCCATCGCGCGGCCCAATCCGTTCTCATTTGGCGGCGCGCGGAATGCAAAGTTCGACCCCGCCCGCCCCGGCATCGTCCGTTTGCACCGCCACCCCCTGCTTCTGGCCCTGGCGCTGTGGGCAACCGCCCATGCCGTACCGAATGGAGATCTGGCGCATCTGATCCTGTTCGGCACCTTCGCCGTCTTTGCCACCCTTGGCACGCGCCTTGTCGACCGCAGGCGGCAGCGCGAGATGGGAGACACGTGGCAAAAGCTGCGCAGCGAAGTCGCCCGCACACCACTTTGGCCGCCACCCCTGACCGGCGACGATGCCTTGCGTCTTGTCGCGGGCCTTCTCCTTTATGCCACGCTGATCTGGCTGCACCCGGCTGTGATCGGCGTCAGCCCTCTACCCTGAGCGTCAGGTTGAAGAATCGTCAATCAGCGGATTGGGCTTGGCAAACCGTTCCAGGTCCGGCTGATCATTTATAGTGATCCGTGTGCCCTCGACTGACACACCATAAGGCTGCAACCCCTTGAACGCGCGGCTCAGGTTTTCGGGCGTCATCCCAAGGACGGAAGCCAGTCTGCGCTTTTCGAAGTCCAGATCGAAGGCCGCGCTGCCACCCGCGCGCTTCTGCTGCCGCAGCAGATAGTTTGCCAGCCGTTCAAGCGAGGATCGGAGCTTGAGGTCCTTCTGGGCCTTGATGACCGACCGATAGCATTGCGCAAGTTCCGTCACAATCGCGCGGGCAAAGGTGCCGTCGGCGTCGAAGGTGGAGCGCACGTCCTGGCTCGGGATCAGGACGATCCGGCTTTTCTCCAGCGTTCTGGCCGACATCAGATAGGGGGCGTTCTTGATCGTGGCAGCAAGGATAAACGTCGAAATCGGCCGTACAGTGGCAAGGCTGGTGTCGCGCCCGTTCCACTGCGAGAACAGATCGACCGATCCCGACAGGACGACGTGCAGGAAATCACTCGGCTCGCCCTCGCTGATCAATTCGATCTGCGGGGGAAAGTTCTGCACGTAAGCTCCCCGCATCAGCGCAAAGAAATTCTCATCAGTCATTCCTGAAAACAGGCCAAGTGCCCGAACTTCGGGGTAATGCTGTTCTGGCATGGCTGCTCTCTCTTGTCGGTCGACGACAGCATCCATTCGACACTTGATATTTGTCAAGCGGTGAATTGATCGGCGCAGAATTGCACTTGACCAAGCCCGCTCGCGCAGCTGACAATTTCAGGTAAGCCATTTATTTCGCAGCACATTTTCAGAGATGTGATCTAGATCAAACTCTTTGGGCCGCCTTGGCCGCAGGTCTGGTGCCAATCCCCGCCTTGGGGTGACCACGCCATTCCTGCCGGAGGCCCCAGCCATGCAGTCCCAAGCCACCGCCTCGCGCGCCGATCAGAACCGCGCTCTGGGCCTCAGCACCATCGCCTTTACCGCCTGTTTCGCGGTCTGGACGATTTTTTCCATCATCGGCGTCGCCATCAAGGGCGAGCTGGGCCTGAACGACACCCAGTTTGGCCTGCTGGTCGCCACGCCGATCCTGACAGGGTCACTGACCCGCATCTTCCTTGGCGTCTGGACCGAGAAATACGGCGGACGGCTGGTGTTCTCGGCACAGATGATCCTTGCGGCTTTGGCCACATGGGCCCTGACCTTCGCCGACACCTACGTCATGTATCTGGTCGCGGCACTGGGCGTCGGCCTTGCTGGCGGGTCTTTCATCATCGGCGTCGCCTATGTCAGCCGCTGGTACGACGCGGGCCATCAGGGCACGGCGCTGGGCATCTTTGGCGCTGGCAACATCGGCGCGGCGGTCACCAAGTTCGTGGCCCCCTTCGTCATGGTGGCCTACGGCTGGCAGGGCGTGGCCAACGTGTGGGCCGCCGCCCTTGCGCTGATGGGCGTGATCTTCTTCGTCTTTGCCAAGGATGACCCGGCGCTGGTCGAGCGGCGCCGGACGGGGGCCAAGGCCCCCGGTCTTGCCCAGCAGTTCGCGCCATTGAAGAACCTGCAGGTCTGGCGCTTTTCGATGTACTACTTCTTCGTCTTTGGCGCCTTCGTCGCGCTGGCGCTGTGGCTGCCGCACTACCTGATCGACGTCTATGCAGTTGACGTGCGGACGGCTGGAATGGCGGCAGCCTCATTCAGCCTGTCGGCCTCGCTGTTCCGTGCCTATGGCGGGCACCTGTCCGACAAGTTCGGCGCGCGGTCGGTCATGTACTGGACCTTCGGCTTTTCCATGTTGTTCCTGTTCATGCTGTCCTACCCGCCGACCGATTATGTCATTCAGGGCAAGGACGGCGTCATCGCCTTTTCGACGCAGATGGGGTTTTGGCCGTTCATCGCCACGCTCTTTGCGCTTGGCTTCTTCATGAGCTTGGGCAAGGCGGCGGTGTTCAAGCACATCCCCGTCTACTATCCCAACAACGTGGGCGCGGTTGGCGGGCTGGTCGGCATGATCGGCGGCCTTGGCGGCTTTGTCCTGCCCATCGCTTTCGGTGCTCTGCTGGACCTGACCGGCATCTACACCTCATGCTTTGCGCTGCTTTTCATTCTGGTCGCCATCGCGCTGACCTGGATGCACCTGTCGATCCGTGCGATGGAACGCGCCGCCCATGGCGAGGTTCTGGACCGCCTGCCGCAACTTCCCGAGATGCAGTCGATCCACTCGCCCGAACGCACCACCATGCCCCGCGTGTTGGAGGATTGGCGCCCCGAAGATCCGGCCTTCTGGGCCGAGAAGGGCCGTGCCGTCGCGCGCCGTAACCTCTGGATCTCGATCCCGGCGCTGCTTCTGGCCTTCTCGGTCTGGATGGTCTGGTCGATGGTCGTGGCCAAGCTGCCGCTGATCGGCTTTGCCTTCACTCCGGAGCAACTGTTCTGGCTGGCGGCCCTTCCCGCCTTGTCGGGAGCGACGCTGCGGATCTTCTACGGCTTCATGGTGCCGATCTTTGGCGGCAGGCTTTGGACCACGCTTTCCACCGCGTCGCTGATGCTGCCTGCCATCGGAATCGGCTATGCCGTGCAGAACCCGGAAACCCCCTACTTCATCTTTCTGGTGCTGGCGCTCCTTTGCGGTCTGGGCGGTGCCAACTTCGCCTCAAGCATGGCGAACATTGGCTACTTCTTCCCGAAGGTAGAGAAAGGTAATGCCTTGGCGCTGAACGCGGGCCTGGGCAACCTCGGCGTCAGTGTCATGCAGTTCCTCGTGCCGCTGGTTATCACTGTGGGCGTATTCGGCACCATGGGCGGTGCGCCGCAGAGCGTGGCTGAAACCGGTGCCAGCTTGTGGATGCAGAACGCAGGCTTCATCTGGGTGCCGTTCATCCTGATCTCGACGGTGGCCGCATGGCTGGGCATGAACGACATCGCCGATGCCAAGGCCAGCTTTGCCCAGCAGTCGGTAATCTTCGGTCGCACCCATAACTGGCTGATGTGCGTCCTTTACATCGGCACTTTCGGCAGCTTCATCGGCTATTCGGCTGGCTTTCCGCTACTCAGCCGGATCGCCTTCCCCGATATCAACGCCCTGCAATACGTCTTCCTTGGTCCGCTGGTTGGCGCGCTGTCGCGTGCAGGCACGGGCTGGGTGTCTGACAAGTTCGGCGGCGGGCGCGTCACCTTCTGGGTGTTCGTGGGGATGATCGTCAGTGTTCTGGCCGTGATCCTGTCACTGCAGGCCGGGTCCTTCGCCGGGTTTTTCGCGGGCTTCATGGCGCTCTTCTTCTTCACCGGCGTGGGCAACGCCTCCACCTTCCAGATGATCCCGGTCATCATGGGCAAAGAGGTGCCGCGCCTGATGCCACAACTGACTGGTGTCGACCGTGCCCGCCAGATCGCCATGGAGTCGGGTGGAATCGTCGCTTTCACCAGCGCCATCGGGGCCTATGGCGGGTTCTTCATCCCCAAGGCCTATGGGTCGTCGATCGCCATGACCGGCTCACCCGTAGGCGCGCTGTGGCTGTTCCTGATCTTCTATGTGCTGTGCCTTGCCATCACCTGGGCCGTCTACACGCGCCCCGGCGGGCTTCTCCATGACATCGAGCGCGGCCGTGTGAACCCCGCCGCCGCCCATCCCGCAGAATAACGAAAGGACGCTACGATGAGCCACCTTCTCGACAGATTGAACTTCTTCCAAAGCAAAGAGCTTGAGCAATTCTCGGACGGCTGGGGCCAGACCACACGCGAAAACCGGGATTGGGAAGACGTCTACAGAAACCGCTGGCGGCACGACAAGATCGTCCGCTCGACCCACGGCGTGAACTGCACAGGGTCCTGTTCGTGGAAAATCTACGTCAAATCCGGCATCGTGACCTGGGAGACGCAGCAGACTGACTATCCCCGCACCCGGGCAGGCCTGCCGAACCATGAGCCGCGCGGCTGCGCGCGGGGCGCGTCCTACAGCTGGTATCTCTATTCGGCCAACCGGGTGAAGAACCCGCTGATCCGGGGCGCACTGATGCGGGCCTGGCGCAAGATGCGCCCCACGACGACGCCGGTCGCCGCCTGGGCCGCGATCCAGAACGATCCGGTGCTGCGCGCAAGCTATACCAAGACGCGCGGCAAGGGCGGTTTCGTGCGCGCCACCTGGGATGAGGCGACCGAGATCATCGCGGCGGCCAACGCCTACACCGCCAAGACCTATGGCCCCGACCGGGTGTTCGGCTTCTCACCGATTCCTGCCATGTCGATGGTCAGCTATGCCGCCGGTTCGCGCTATCTGTCGCTTCTCGGCGGCACCTGCATGTCGTTCTACGATTGGTATTGCGACCTGCCGCCCGCATCGCCGCAGACCTGGGGCGAACAGACCGACGTTCCGGAATCGGCCGACTGGTACAATGCGGGCTTCCTCATGCTCTGGGGCTCGAACGTGCCGCAGACCCGCACGCCCGACGCGCATTTCTATACCGAGGTGCGCTATCGCGGCACCAAATCCGCCGTGGTCAGCCCGGATTACTCTGAGGCGGCCAAGTTTGGCGACATCTGGCTGAATCCGCAGGCCGGGACGGATGCCGCACTGGCGATGGCCATGGGCCATGTGATCCTGCGCGAATTCCATCTGGACCGGCAGGCCGAGTACTTCGAAGACTATGCCCGCAAATACACCGACATGCCGATGCTCGTCCGGCTTGAGGACCGCGACGGTCACCTCGTCCCCGGTCGCATGCTGCGCGCAGAGGATTTCGACGGAAAGCTGGGCGAAACCAACAACCCCGACTGGAAAACTGTCGCCTATGACGAAGCCAGCGGCCAGATCGTGGCACCCAACGGGTCTATCGGGTTCCGCTGGGGTGAGGAAGGCAAGTGGAACCTGGAACAGCGCGCCAAGGGGGCCGAGGCCCAACTGCGCCTGAGCCAGATCCTTGACGGTCACCACGACGAAGTCGTGGGCGTTGATTTCCCTTATTTCGGCGGCGTTGCCACCGGTGACTTTGTGAAATGCGACCACCCCGAGGTCCTGACCCGCAACATTCCCGCCCGCCGCGTTACACTGGCGGATGGATCACAGGCGCTGGTCGCCACGGTGTTCGACCTGTTCTGCGCCAACTACGGTCTGGACCGGGGCCTTGGCGGCAAATGGGTGTCCAAGGACTTCAACGACGACAGCCCCTACACCCCCGCCTGGGCCGAAAAGATCACCGGCGTCGCGCGCGAAAAGATCATCGCCGTGGCGCGGGAATTCGCGGGCAATGCCGAAAAGACCCATGGCAAGTCGATGGTCATCCTGGGGGCCGGTCTGAACCACTGGTACCACATGGACATGAACTACCGCGGCATCATCAACATGCTGGTGATGTGCGGCTGCATCGGACAAGAGGGCGGCGGCTGGTCGCACTACGTGGGGCAAGAGAAACTGCGCCCGCAGACCGGTTGGGCGCCTCTGGCCTTCGCGCTGGACTGGAACCGCCCGCCGCGGCAGATGAACTCGACGTCCTGCTGGTACGCCCATACCGACCAGTGGCGCTATGAAACCCTGCGGGCCGACGAAATCCTGTCGCCCACAGCACCCAAGGGTGACTGGGACATTTCCCTGATCGACTACAACATCCGCGCGGAACGCATGGGCTGGCTGCCATCGGCCCCGCAACTGAAGACCAACCCGCTGGAGGTGTCGAAGGCGGCCAAGGCGGCGGGCAAGGCCATTCCGGCCTATGTGGCAGAACAGCTGAAATCCGGCGCGCTTCAGATGTCCTGCGAAGACCCGGATGCACCGGAAAACTGGCCGCGGAACCTGTTCGTCTGGCGGTCCAACCTCTTGGGGTCGTCGGGCAAGGGGCATGAATACTTCCTCAAGCATCTTCTTGGCACCGATCACGGCGTGATGGGCAAAGATCTGGGCGAGGAAGGCGGCGTGATGCCGAAAGAGGCCGTCTGGCATGACGAGGCGCCCAAGGGCAAGCTTGACCTGCTGGTGACCATCGACTTCCGGATGTCCACCACCTGCGTCTATTCCGACATCGTGCTGCCCACCGCCAGCTGGTACGAAAAGGACGACCTGAACACCTCGGACATGCACCCGTTCATCCACCCGCTGCAGGCGGCGGTGGACCCGGCATATGAGTCGAAGTCGGATTGGGAAATCTTCAAGTCGATTGCAAAGAAGTTCAGCGAAGTCGCCCCAGAGGTGCTTGGGGTCGAGACCGACATCGTTCAGCTTCCCCTGCTGCACGACACCCCCGGCGAGTTGGCGCAAGCCCATGTCCGTGACTGGAAGAAGGGCGAATGTGACCTGATCCCCGGCAAGACCGCGCCGAACTATATCGCGGTCGAACGGGACTATCCCAGCCTTTACAAGAAGTTCACCTCGGTCGGTCCGCTGCTGGAGAAGCTGGGGAACGGCGGCAAGGGGATCAACTGGGATACCAAGGTCGAGGTTGGCCATCTGCGCGATCTGAATGGGGTGGTGCTGGATGAGGGCGTCTCGAAAGGGCTGGCCAAGCTGGACACCGCGATCAACGCGGCGGAAATGATCCTGATGCTTGCCCCCGAAACCAACGGCGAAGTGGCCGTCAAGGCGTGGGAGGAGCTGGAGAAACCCACCGGCCGGCACCATGCCCACCTGGCCGAAGGCGCGCATCACACCAAGATCCGCTTCCGCGATATCGCGGCGCAACCCCGCAAGATCATCTCCAGCCCCACCTGGTCGGGGATTGAGTCCGAAACGGTCTGCTACAACGCGGGCTACACCAACGTGCATGAGCTGATCCCGTGGCGCACCCTGACCGGCCGCCAGCAGCTTTATCAGGATCACCTCTGGATGCGGGCCTTTGGCGAGGGTTTCGTCAGCTACCGCCCGCCGGTGGACCTGAAGACCATCACCAAGGCCGTCAACAACGACGCGGCCGAAGGCAACCCGCATGTCGTGCTGAACTTCATCACGCCGCACCAGAAATGGGGCATCCACAGCACCTATACCGACAACCTCTTGATGCTGACGCTGAACCGGGGTGGCCCGGTGGTCTGGATGTCCGAGGTGGACGCACAGAAGGCAGGCCTTGTCGATAACGACTGGGTTGAGGCCTACAACATCAACGGTGCCTTGACCGCGCGGGTGGTGGTGTCCCAGCGGATCAAGCAGGGCACCCTCTTCATGTATCACGCGCAGGAAAAGATCGTGAACACGCCCGGTTCCGAAAAAACCGGCAATCGGGGCGGCATCCACAACTCGGTCACCCGCACCACGCTGAAGCCCACGCACATGATCGGCGGCTATGCGCAACTGTCCTACGGGTTCAACTACTACGGCACCGTTGGCAGCAACCGCGACGAATTCGTGATCGTTCGCAAGATGAAGAAAGTTGACTGGCTGGATACGCCCGCAACCAAGCATGTGGAGGCAGCGGAATGAAAGTTCGCGCGCAAATCGGCAAGGTCCTGAACCTGGATAAGTGCATCGGGTGTCACACCTGCTCGGTCACCTGCAAGAACGTCTGGACCAGCCGCGAAGGCGTTGAATACGCCTGGTTCAACAACGTGGAAACAAAGCCCGGCACCGGCTATCCCACCGACTGGGAAAACCAGAAGCGCTGGAACGGCGGCTGGTCGCGGTCGAAGTCGGGCAAGCTGCACCCCAAGCAGGGATCGAAGTGGCGGATCATGGCGAACATCTTCGCCAACCCTTCGATGCCGGAAATCGACGACTACTACGAGCCGTTCGATTTCGACTATGACCACCTGAAATCCGCGCCCGACATGAACGCCTTTCCCACCGCGCGCCCCCGGTCCAAGATCACCGGCGAGCGGATGGAGAAGATCGAAAAGGGCCCGAACTGGGAGGAAATCCTGGGCGGTGAATTCTCGAAGCGGTCTAAGGACTACAACTTCGAGAACATCCAGAAGCAGATCTACGGTGAATACGAAAACACCTTCATGATGTATCTGCCCCGCCTGTGCGAGCATTGCCTGAACCCGACCTGCTCTGCCTCTTGCCCCTCAGGCGCGATCTACAAGCGTGAGGAAGACGGCATCGTCCTGATCGATCAGGAAAAATGCCGCGGCTGGCGGATGTGCATCTCGGGCTGCCCCTACAAGAAGGTCTATTACAACTGGGATACCGGCAAATCCGAAAAATGCACCTTCTGCTATCCGCGCATTGAAAGCGGCCAGCCGACGGTCTGTTCGGAAACCTGTGTGGGCCGCATCCGCTATCTGGGGGTCATCCTCTATGACGCCGACAAGATCGAGGCGGCCGCCAGCAGCGAACGCGAGACCGACCTTTACGGCGCGCAGCTTGACGTCTTCCTTGACCCGAACGACCCAGAGGTGATCGCCGCTGCGCGCCGTGACGGCGTGCCGGAAGACTGGATCGAGTCTGCCAAGATCAGCCCGATCTGGAAGATGGCGATGGAGTGGAAGGTCGCCTTCCCGCTGCATCCGGAATACCGCACCTTGCCGATGGTCTGGTACATCCCGCCGCTGTCACCAATCCAGAACGCGGCGCAGGCCGGCCAGATCGCGATGAGCGACCAGATGCCCGACGTGCGCAGCTTGCGCATTCCCGTGCAGTATCTGGCCAACATGCTGACGGCGGGGGATGAAGAACCCATCGTTCACGCGCTGCAACGGATGTCGGCCATGCGCCTTTACATGCGTGCCCTGACCGTGGACGGCGTGCGCGACGAAGGCATCGCTGCCCGCGTCGGCATGTCGGGCCGGATGATCGAGGACATGTACAAGATCATGGCCATCGCCGACTACGAAGACCGCTTCGCCATCCCTACCGCCCACCGCGAACAGAACGAGGAGGGGGCCGACATCCGCGGCGGCTGCGGCTTCACCGATGGCAACGGCTGTTCCTCCGGCGACACCGGCAAGACCACCATGTTCGGCGGCAAGAAGAAGTCCTTCGCCCTTCCGTTGGAGTCATTCTGATAATGGATCGCACACTCAAGGCGCTGTCGCTGACGCTCAGCTATCCGACAGCAGAACTGCAAGCGGCCATGCCTGAAATCGGGGCCATTCTGGCCGCCGATCCCCGCCTGACCGCCGCAACCCGCGCGGCGCTGCAACGGCTGACCCATGACCTCGGGCAAGGCGACCTGTTCGATGTGCAGGAAAGCTACGTCATGCTGTTCGACCGGTCCCGCACCCTGTCGCTGAACCTCTTCGAGCATGTCCACGGCGAAAGCCGGGATCGGGGTGGCGCAATGGTCAGCCTGATCGAGACCTACCGGGCGGCGGGGTTTGAGCCCGCCACCACCGAACTGCCCGACCATCTGCCGGTCTTGCTGGAATTCCTGTCGACGCGTCCCTTCGCAGAAGTGCAGGAAACCTTGGCGGACGCGGCCCATATCTTCGACGCGCTTGGCACCCGTCTGGTGCGGCGCGAAAGCAGGTATGACGCCGCGTTCGCCGCCCTTTCCCAGTTGGCCAACGGGCAGGTGGATGTTGACGCGCTGGCCGGAATGCTGGCGCAGCCGGATGATGATCCCACCGACCTCAGCGCACTCGACGCCGTTTGGGAAGAAACCGAAGTCACCTTCGGCCCCGACCCCAACGCTGGTTGCCCGCAGGTCCGCGACATGCTGGCACTGATGGACACACCCGCACCCTCCCTGAAACCGGCCCCCGCCCCAATGAATAGGAGCGCATGACATGTTCGAAGGTTTCGACATCAACTTCATCATCTTCGGGGTCATGCCCTATGTCGCGCTGACGGTGTTCCTTGTTGGGTCGATCGCGCGCTATGAACGCGACCCCTTCACCTGGAAAAGCTCGTCCAGTCAGCTTTTGCGCCGCAAGCAGCTGATCTGGGGATCAATCCTGTTCCACGTCGGTATCCTGACGGTGTTCTTCGGCCACCTTGTGGGGCTGTTCACGCCGGTCTGGGTGCTGGATGCGTTAGGGGTTCCCTATGGACTGAAGCAGTGGATGGCCGTGCTGATCGGCGGCCCGGCAGGGCTTGCTGCATTGATCGGTGGCACGATGCTGATCCACCGGCGGTTGACCGATCCACGCATCCGGGCCACCTCAACCACGCTGGACATCCTCATTATGATCCTGATCTGGTTGCAGCTTGCCATCGGCCTTCTCACGATCACCCAATCGCTGCAACATATGGATGGCGCCGAGATGATCCGGTTCATGGAATGGTCGCAAAGCGTTGTGACCTGGAACGTGAACGCGTGGGTCACGGTGGTGGATGTGCATTGGCTGTTCAAGCTGCACATCTTCCTTGGCCTGATCATCACCATGCTCTTTCCGTTCACGCGGCTGGTCCACATCTGGTCCGGCTTTGCTGCCCCCTTTCGCTATCTCCTGACGCGGCCCGGCTATCAGATCGTGCGCTCGCGCCGCCGGCGCCCGCTGGAGGAACGCCGCCGCGCCTATGACGCACGGCAGGGCAAGACTGGCCCGTCAGCCAACACCCCAGCGGAGTAGAAGCCATGAACATCGCCCTTTTCCCCGATGTCACCGTGAACAGTGAGACCATCCCACAGGCCGCCATCGCCGCCGAGGCGCAAAACCACACCGCACCCAAGGACAAGCCCGGCATCGCCTGGCGAAAGGCGGCGCAGGCCTTGGCGATCCGCGCGCTGCTCTTGCAAGAGGCGCGGGCGCGCGGGCTGGCGGCCGACCCCGAGGAACTGTCCCCCGCCCGGGTCGAGACGGAAGACGAAGCCCTGATCCGCGCCCTGCTGGACGAGGCGCTGACGATTGCGCCTGTGACGGAGGAAGCCATCCGCGCCGAATGGGCGCGCGACCCTGGCCGCTATCGCTCGGCCCCGTTGTGGGACGTTTCGCACATCCTGTGCGCCTGCGATCCGCGTGACGACGCCGAGTCTGCCATGGCAGGCGCCCGCGCGCAGGCTATCCTTGCGCGGCTGAAGGGCGACGCCAAAGGCTTTGCCTCCGCCGCCCGCGAAAGCGATTGCGGATCAAAGGCAGCGGGTGGGCATCTTGGCCAGCTTGGCCCCGGCGATACCGTGCCCGAATTCGAGTTGGCGCTGCGCACCCTGACCGAAGGCGGCATGACACCCGCCCCGGTCCTGTCGCGGCACGGCTGGCACATCATCCGCCTGAACGCCACCGCCCAGGGGCAGGTTCTGCCCTATGAAACGGTCCGTCCAAAGATCGCACAGGCATTGGAAAAGGCCGCCTGGGCGCGCGCATCACGGGGATTCGTCGAGACGCTTGCCAAAAGGGCGACGATTACCGGCGCAAGCCTCGCCCCGATCTGAGCCACGCGAAAGGGCGCATCATGAAGACGGCAGAGCCAGTGCGACGCGGCAGCGGGGATGCGCCCACGCATCCCGGCCTTCTTGGTCGGCCTCTCGAATTCATCAGCGAAGATCATCTGCGCGAACGCCAGATTTGCGCGGTGATTGACGCAATTGCACTGGCCGCGCACCTCGACCGACTGTCCGCGCTGACCGTGCTGCGCTTTCTGAACGAAGAGTTGAATGTGCATCTCCGCGATGAGGCCGAGGATCTGTTTCCGCTTCTTGCGAAACGCTGCACGGCCGAGGACTGCATCGAAAGCGCAATCAACCGGATCAGGATCGATCAGAATGAAGCTCTGCGCCTCTTGCCCGACGTTCGGGCAACGCTTGCCGACTGCCTTGATGCCGGGTCCGATCTTTCGGCCGAGGGGCGTGCGATGCTGACGAGCTTCGCGGGGCATGTGCGCCGTCATCTTGTCGCCGAAAATGCGATCCTGCTGCCCATCGCCCGCGCCCGGCTGACCCGGGCCGATCTGGCAAGGCTGTCCGCACATATGCGGGCGCGACGGGGGCTGAACCAACTTTCGGAGACCCCGAATGCTGAATGATGTTCTGCAGCGTAACCGGGACTGGTCGGCCAAGCGGCAGGCGCAGGAACCGGGCTATTTCACCCGCCTCGCAGCCTTGCAGGCGCCCGAATTCTTCTGGATCGGCTGTTCGGACAGCCGGGTTCCGGCCAACGTCGTCGCGGGCCTTGATCCGGGCGAGGTGTTTGTCCATCGAAACGTGGCCAACATCGTCCACTCGTCGGATATGAACCTTCTGTCGGCGCTGGAATTCGCGGTCGAGGTGCTGGCCGTGCGCGAAATCATCGTCTGCGGTCATTACGGCTGTGGCGGCGTCAAGGCCGCGACGGAAGGTCTGCCACAGGGACTTACCGACCATTGGCTGGAGCCGATCCGGCGGCTGGCGCGGGCCTATGCCGTCGATCTGGGGCGCGAGCCAGACATGGAAGGGCGGCGCGACCGTCTGGCCGAATTCAACGTGGTCGAGGGAGTCCGCCGCGTGGGCGAGACGCCGATCCTGCAACGGGCCTGGGCGCGCGAGGCGAACTGCCGGGTGCATGGGCTGATCTATGGGCTCAAGGACGGCCTTTTGCGCGACCTTGATTGCAGCATCGGCCCCGGCCATTTCAATGAGGAGGTGGCGCAATGACGATCCTGCAGCCAGTAGCGCGGCCCGGCTGTGGCTGCGACGGGCATGATGTCGCAAAGAAGTTGATCACTATCGATACGGCGCTGGCTCTGATCGCAGATCGCACAGCCGCCGTCGATGGAGCGGAGGATATTCCGCTTGACCGGGCGCTTGGGCGCATTCTGGCAGGACCGGTCACGTCTCGCTTCATGTCCCCGCCTTTCGACAACGCCGCCATGGATGGCTTTGCCGTTGCCTCTGCGGCGCTGCCGGGCGACGGACCGTGGACTCTTGATGTTGTCATGCGGGTTCCGGCGGGGCAGACCTCGGCCGTGCCGCTTTTCGGCCTGCAGGCCGCGCGCATTTTTACCGGGGCGAAGGTCCCCGAAGGTGCGGATGCCGTTGTGATGCAGGAAGATGCCAAACGGACCGGCAGCACCATCCGTATCGACCAGCGACCGAAGCCCGGCCTCAACATCCGCCGCGCGGGCAGCGAGATGGGAGCAGGCGTCACGGTTCTGGATCAGGGTCGGCGTCTTGACGCGCGCGCGATTGCCGCCTGTGCTGCTGCCGGGGCAGGATCAATCCCTGCGCGCAGGCGATTGCGCGTGGCGCTTCTGGTGACTGGGGATGAAATCCGCGCGGCCGGTGCGGGGCGTGCCGCCGCTCAGATCTGGGACATAAATACCCCGATGTTGTCCGCCGCCCTCACGCAACCCCACCTTGATCTTGTCGCCGTCGAACAGGGTCTCGACAGCCGTGACGGGTTGTTTTTGCAGTTGGCAGAGATGACTGCCTGTGCCGACCTTGTCATCACCACCGGCGGCATATCGGTTGGCGAAGAGGACCACGTCAAACCGGCGCTGCTTGCCCTGGGCGGTGACATCTATTTCAGCGGCGTAGCTCTCAAACCAGGCAAGCCGGTGTCCTTTGGCTGCGTCCGGGGGGCGTCCTGGCTGGGCCTGCCGGGCAATCCTTTGTCTGCCTTCGTGACCTGGCAGCTTTTCGGAACGGCTTTGGTCGCCAGATTGACCGGCGAGGCAGGACAGGCTGTTCGGCGCCACGTCGTCACGGGCGCGGCGATTTCCCGAAAGGCCGGGCGCTGCGAATTGCGCCCGGCGACCTGCACGGGCTTTGACGGCCACGGGCGCGAGGTCGTGACGTTTGATGCTGAAACCCATTCCGCCCAAGTCTGCGCGCTGCCCGACAGGGACGGCCTGATCTTTCTGCCCGCCGACTGCGATGCGCTGCCGGCCGGCGCGCTGGTCGAATTCCAACCCTTCTGCCGGACCTGAGGAGGCCCAGAATGAACCTCGCTTACACAATGGCACCGGGCCGGGGCGATACCGACCTCATCCTGTTCAAGCTGGCGACCGTACTGGCAGCACGCGGCCTTCGCTGCTGTGGCACGGTCCAGATAAATTCCGAGCGTGGCGATACGGGGCCCTGCGACATGGATGTTCGGGTTTTGCCCGATGGACCCATCCTGCGGATCAGCCAGGACCTCGGCCGCGCCTCGCACGGCTGCAGGCTTGACCCGGCGGCTTTGGAGACGGCGGTAGGTCTGGTATCGGCCAGCATGGGGCAGGGCTCAGACCTGCTGATAGTGAACAAGTTTGGCAAACACGAAGCTCAAGGGCGCGGTTTCAGAACAGTGATCGCAGAGGCGCTTTCCAAAGGGATTCCGGTCTTGGTAGGCATAAATGCCCTCAACCTGTCCGCTTTTGAGGAGTTCGCAGAGGGTCTCGCTACACGACTACCACCCGAACCAACTGCTCTGGAGAGTTGGATAGTTCAAATGACAGGATCGACTATGGCGATTACATGAGCCGTCGGTTTTACCTGGTTGGGATAGATCATGAAGCCTTTCTCTAAATGCCCACGCACCCCAATCTGCTGCTCCGCTTCACGCTTATGCGCGCCGCAGAAGTTGCTTGTCCCCATCTCGGCCTCACAGTCTTGAGACTAGGGGGCTAAGCATCTACAATTCTGGGGACATCTCATACATCACCCCCGGGAGGTTCAAATATCTCCCGCAGCTCGGTGCATTCGTCGTACATTTAAGATCATGTTTGCCATCGCCGGTTCGGGAAATATGTCGCAAGTTGCCCAACAGATCGCTCATCGAACCGATCAATGGTAATCAAAAGGAACCGAGGCAAGTTTGTTCCAAAGCAACTTTGCCTGAAAACTCCTGTGGCAAGCTGCACTCTAGGAGGTAGCGCCATGTCAGAAAGACGCTTGGACGATCCCGATCTGCCAGTAGCCGACATAATGCGATTCTGGCCAATGACGGTGCCGATCTTTATCGCGCACAGAATGCTCTGCGTGGGATGCATGATCGGCCCGTTTTGTACGCTGCACGATGTCTGTCTGGAGTATGGCATCGAGCCAGAATTGCTTCTGTCGGAATTGCACGCGGAAGTTATTGAAGGACCCTGCTCGAAAGCCTTTGGCTGAACCCTCAAGCATACTCTGCAATGATTGCCCTAGTCGTCTGGACAGCCACCGCCAGCTCTGTCCTGTCTCCTTCCTTGAGCCCCAGTCCGGCCGGATCGAACGCCACCTGACCTGACCCACGGCCTCCCGCCGCAGCGCGTGCCGCTCGGCCCCGCGCGCGATTTGACACGGCTAGACTCGGAACCTTTGTGTCCGTCGTCGGTGCCTCAACTGCCTTGGATGAGCCTTCTGCTCCAGAATCCCTAGCTCCCGCAGCCGCCCGCACCTCCTGCAGTTCCTGCTTCAGCTTTTCCACGGTCTCCCGCGTCTCGGTCATCTGTCGATCTCGCCGCAGCCCGTCTTCATCAGGGTACGGGAAACTCCCCGCCTGACCTGCGTGCAGCACCCGCAGCGCTGGATCCTCGAAATACTTGATCCGCCGGGCCCGGATCGGCATCTGTGCGTCAATCACGAGGATCACTTCGTCCAGGTCCATGCGCCGGGCCTCGTCCTCGGTCAGGAGCGGCGTGTCCTCGGTACGCTCAGAAACGCTGCGCCCCTCAAAGGGATTGCGACCAACGGCGCGGGACCGAGTTACCACGCGCTTGGTGGTCTTGCCCACGGCCTGGCTTAACTCTTCGATGGTCTTCTGTTCGGACGGGGTGAGGTAGAGCTTCACGCCCGCGCCGCCCTGCAGGGAACGGCGCGTGTTCTCGCCATAGATCTCGTCCAGCGCCGGGATGGTCTGAGTGACGATGGCAAGGTTCCCGCCGAAGGAGCGCAGCGTCTTGATGCTCTCGGCGACGATCGGCATCTTCCCGAGCCTGTCGAACTCATCGAGCATGATCATCACGGGCCAAGGCTCGTCGTCGCCCGGCTCCTGCGCCTGAAGCGAGGCGATCAAGTCCGAGAAGAACAGCCGGATCAGCGGGGCAAGGGGGCGGATCATCTCGGACTCCACCACGAGATAGATTGCGTGCGGCCGCCGCCGAAGGTCCCGGAAGGAGAAATCTGAGGTCGCGGTTGCCGCGTCGATCGCCCGGTTGTCCCAGGTATCGAGACCCGAGGTCATCAAGAGCGAGAGGTAGGAGGTCAGGGTGTCGTTGTTGGTTGAAGCCATGCGCTCGAAGATCAGCTTGGCCGAGGTGTTCTTCACCTCATGCGCTCGCTTCAGGTATTCCTTCTGCTTGTCGCCACCCGAGGCGGTAATCCGGTAGATCTCGCCGATGGTCGGTACGCCGCGCTCGAAGGCCAGAAGGCCAGCCGCGACGAACAGGTCGATGCCGCCTGCCAGAAGACCGCTCAACTTTTCGTTGTCGGTCTGCAGGAAGAGCTTGGCCGTGAGCTTCAGTTCCATCTGTTGCCGGTCGGGGTTGGTCATCGCCGCGATGCGGGCCAGCGGGTTGTAGCGGTGCGTGGGGCGGTCCCAATCAGTCGGCGCGAACCGGTACACCTTGTCGCCCATGCTGGCGCGGAAGCGCGAGGTCTCGCGGAAGTTTTCGCCCTTAACGTCGAGTACGACGGCTGAGCCTTTGTAGGTGAGCAGGTTCGGGATCACGAAGCCCACGCCCTTGCCCCGGCCGGTGGGCGCCACGATCAGCGCATGTGGGAAGGTCTTGGACACCAGGAACGGGCGCTTCGATTTCGGGGGGCCGAGCTTGCCGAGAAGGAAGCCGCCACCCGGTTTGGCGAAGAAGCCGTTGCGCTTCATCTCGCCCCGGGTCTGCCAATGCGTCGTGCCGAAGCGTGTGAGAGCATCGCCGAGAAGCGTAACGCTCAGCATCAGTGCTGCGACGCCGAAGCCCGCGAGGATCAGGTTCACCCAGAGGAAGTCGCGCGGGGCGGTGGCCCCAAGCGCGCGGTATTCCCGTGCGAGCAAGGTGATGTCGAAGGCCTGCGTCGACAGGCCGTAACGGATGGTCAGGTAGCCCGTGGCCACGACATAGCCGATTGCGAGACCGACCAGCGTCAGGCTCAGGATCCCGCCTGCGATCTTCCCCTTATCCATGGGTGATGCCCTTCTCGCCATGCGCCGCGGCGTGACGCGCGCGTTGCGACTCGATCTGCTCTTCGGCCAAGGCGTCGAGCACCCGCTCCATGGCAGGGCCGTGGGCGGTCACTTCGCTGCTCTCGAGATAGGCCTTGGCAAGTTCCAGCTGCCGCAGCGGGTCCTGGCTGAACTTGTCCAGAACCTCGGCATTTCCCGCGCGCAACCCCGCAACCGCGTCCGGCGTCAAACTCCTGTCGATCTGCGCGACGAAGCGCTGCTGCTCCGCCTCTGACATTGGCGGCGGATCGCCGGCCTCCGCCCGGCGCAGATAATCGGCGACAGCA
>PNND01000494.1 GCA_013824045.1 Rhodobacter sp.
GCACCGGGATCGCAGGTCGTGTCGGAATACCTCAACGCCGCAGGCCTGCAGGAAGATCTTGATGCCATCGGCTTCAACCTCGTGGGCTATGGCTGCACCACCTGCATCGGCAATTCCGGCCCGCTGCAGCCCGAAATCTCGGCGGCGATCAACGAAGGCGACCTCGTCGCCACGGCCGTCCTGTCGGGCAACCGCAATTTTGAGGGTCGCATCTCCCCCGACGTCCGCGCCAACTACCTCGCTTCGCCGCCGCTCGTCGTGGCTTATGCGCTGGCGGGTGACATGAACATCGACCTGACCAAGGAACCCCTTGGCATGGGCACCAACGGCCCGGTTTATCTGCGCGATATCTGGCCCACCAACAAGGAAATCGCCGATCTGGTCCACGCCACCGTCACCCGCGCGGCCTTCCAGAAGAAATACGCCGATGTCTTCAAGGGCGATGAAAAGTGGCAGGCGGTCAAGGTGACCGAGGCGGAAACCTACGACTGGCCGCCCACCTCCACCTACATCCAGAACCCGCCCTATTTCAAAGGCATGGCCAAGACGCCGGGCGTGATCAAGAACATCACCGGCGCGCGCGTCCTTGCGCTTCTGGGAGACATGATCACCACTGATCACATCTCCCCCGCAGGCTCCTTCAAGCCCACCACGCCGGCCGGGAAATACCTCGTCGAACGTCAGGTCCCCGTCAGCGAGTTCAACTCCTACGGCGCCCGCCGCGGCAACCATGAGGTGATGATGCGCGGCACCTTCGCCAATATCCGCATCAAGAACGAGATGCTGGATGGGGTTGAGGGCGGCTACACCAAAGGCCCCGATGGCGCGCAGACCTCGATCTTCGACGCCTCCATGGCCCATCAGGCCACAGGCACGCCCCTCGTGATCTTCGGTGGGATCGAATACGGCGCGGGCTCGTCGCGCGACTGGGCCGCCAAGGGCACCGCCCTTCTCGGCGTCAAAGCGGTCATCGCCGAATCGTTTGAACGTATCCACCGCTCCAACCTCGTGGGCATGGGTGTGATCCCCTTCGAGTTCACGGGCGGCGACACGCGCAAATCTCTGGGCCTGAAGGGTGACGAAACCGTCAGCATCGAAGGGCTGGAAGGCGACCTGAAACCCCTCTCTCTGGTCCCCTGCCACATCACCTATGCCGATGGCACGACCAAGACGATCCAGATCAAGTGCCGCATCGATACGGAGATCGAGATCGAATATGTCGAACATGGCGGCGTGCTGCATTACGTGCTGCGCAACCTCGCTGCTGCCTGATCGCGGCACGACATTTGCAAGCTTGAACGCCCCGCGGCCGAAATGCCGCGGGGCGTCCGCGTTTTGGCCCAAAACTTGCCGCAATCCCCGGTCAAAACCCTGTCATTCGCGCGGTTCGGGTTCTACCCCACGGCGCACCGGTTCTATGTGCTGCGCCCGTTCGGAAACCCATTGTTTCCATCAAACTGGGCTGATTCCGCAGCGCATTGCGCCTATGCTGTTCTTGTAGCGTATGAATGGTTCAAACGCCGGGAACGCCAAATGATCGACTTCACCCCTCCCCGTGCTGCAGCCCGATCGGTCCTTTCCGGCACTTACCTTCCCCTTGGCGAAGGCCTGTTTCTTTTTGCTCTGCTGTTGATTGCATTGATCGGTATCTGAGCGGGCGTATCCAACAAGATCCGATGACCGCTTACCCTTGGGCGGACATCGAAAAGGGGGGGCCCGCTCAGCCCCCCCTTTTCAGTTTGCCGCATTCAGTTTCCGGCAATGGCCGTGCGCTTCAACTGCCCGCATTCTCCGCCAGCGCCGCCTGCAGCGCGGGCAGGAAACGCGCCTCGTAATCCGTCCCCACCAGCGGCCCGATAAAGCGGAACGCCACCGTCCCGTCGCCGCGCACAATGAACGTCTCCGGCGGCGCGGTCACACCCCATTCCACCCGATCCCGTCCACGCGGATCAAACCCCACCGCAAAGAAGGGATTGCCCTCCTCCTCCAGATAGGCCACCGCCGCGCCCTCATCATCCATCATGTTCACACCCGCCACCCGGATGCCCTGCGCGGCCATCTCCAGCAGCACGGGATGCTCGGCCCGGCAGGGCGGGCACCAGCTCGCCCAAAAATTCACCACCGTCACCTCGCCGGTCCGCAGATCCGCCGCCGTCAGCCCCGGTATCCCCGGCAAGGCCAGCGCGGGCACGGTAGGCGCCTCCTTGTCGATGAAAACCGATGGCAGATCATCGGGATTCTCCCGCTGCATCCCCACATAGAACGTCCCCGCCAGCCCCAGAAACAGCACCGGCGGCAACACCATCAACCATCTAGCCATCATTCCGCTCCTGCCGCGCCTCAACCTCGCGCAACTGCCCTTTGACCCGCGCGCCCCGCCACAGGCTCAGCCCCACGATCGCCACCAGCAGCAGCAACGACGACGCGTAAGAGGCCAGCACCTCAAAGGCATATTTCCCCAGATCCGGCATCATGCCAGCCGCTCCCGCGCCAGCAGCGCCTGCAACCGCCGCGCCCGGATCTCCGTCCGCGTCCGCATCAGCACCAGCGCCACGAACAGCAGCACGAACCCCGCGATACAGACCAAGAGCGGAAACCAGAACACATCCGCCACATTCTCTTCCTTGTCCAAAGACAACGATGCCCCCTGATGCAAACCCTGATTCCAAAACAGAACCGCGTAGCGGCTCAACAGCGCAAAGACCGACCCAACAAGACACAGCACCGCCGTCAGGTCCGCCGCCGTGTCCGGGTCCTCGATCGCCTGCCACAGCGCGATATAGCCCAGATAAAACAGCGTCAGGATCAGGAACGATGTCAGCCGCGGGTCCCAAGCCCACCACGTCCCCCACATCGGCTGCCCCCAGAACGCCCCCGTGAGCAGCGCGATCACCGTGAAGGTCAGCCCCACCGGCGCCGCCGCCTTGGAGGCCAGCGCGCTCACATGATGGCGCCGGATCAGCCAGATCAGGCTGGTCACCAGCATCATCACCCAGGCATTGATCGCCATCATGGCGCTTGGCACATGCAGATAGATGATCTTCACCGTGGACCCTTGCCGGAAATCATCCGGCGTGAAGAAGAACCCCCAGATCAGCCCCGCCACCAGACAGGCCACCGCCAGCCCCGTCACCCAAGGCAGCAGCCATGCAGAGGTCTGCATGAATTTCTTCGGATTGGCATATTCCCAGATCGACATACCGGCTCCTTACGTCCTCTCGGCCAAAGCCTCAATTCACTATCACGCGTGCGCCTAACGCAGGTTGATGCGGATTGCCGCAGCCGCCGCAAAGGGCAGCAGCGCCGCCGCCCCCAGCGTGATCCCCGCCAGCAAAAGCAGCGGCACCTCTGCCGCCTGCCCCGCTGCCCCGCGCTTCACCACCTCCGCCCCGAAGATCAGTGTCGGCACATAAAGCGGCAAGACCAGCAGGCTCAGCAAAAGCCCCCCCCGCTTCACCCCCACAACCAGCGATGCCCCAAAGGCCCCGATAACCGACAGCGCCGGCGTTCCCAACAGCAGCGACAGCACCAGCCAGCCATAGCCCGCCACCGGCAGGTTCAACAGCACCCCCAGCCCCGGCGCCACGAGGGTCAGCGGCAATCCCGTCACAATCCAATGCGCCAAGGCCTTCACCGCCACCACCCCCTCCAGCGGGATCGGCGATGTGGCCAGCAGGTCCAGCGACCCATCCTCGAAATCCAGCGCAAAGATACG
This sequence comes from Rhodobacter sp., assembly GCA_013824045.1. Lineage (GTDB taxonomy): Bacteria > Pseudomonadota > Alphaproteobacteria > Rhodobacterales > Rhodobacteraceae > Paragemmobacter. Next base: position 3,716 of record PNND01000494.1, read on the forward strand.
GTCCAGGCTCAGCAGACAGGCGAGCAGAGCCCCCACCCACAGGATGCCGGGCGCAATCCGCCCCAGCACATCGCCCTCCGGCCCCACACCCAAGGGTACCAGCACCGCCACCAGCAGGAAAAACGCAAGCCCCAGCCCAAAGCCGCCGCCCGCCCGCATCGCCAGCCGCAGATCCCGGATCAGCAGCGCCCCCATGCCGCCCCCCCCGAATTCTCGCCAGCCAAGGCCAGACGCACCGCCCCGCCTCTTTCTTCTCTGGGAAAACATCCTCGGGGGTCTGGGGGCAGACAGCCCCCAGTCCGCACCAACCACAAGCGCCACGCCCCCCTCATCCGAAGGCCTCGTCGAACGCGCCCACTCGGCCCCCCGCCGCAGGCCGCCGCGCCTTGAAGGGGGTCAGGTCCAGCACCTCTGCCTCCGCAAGCCCCAGATCGATATGCGTGGCCATCAGCGCCGATCCCCCCGCCGCCAGATGCGCCCGCACCACGCCCGCAAACAGCGCAACCGATGCCGCATCCAGCGACACCGTGGGTTCATCCAGCACCCAGATGGGCCGCCCGGTCACCAGAATGCGCGCCAGCCCCAACCGCCGCTTCTGCCCCGCCGACAGGTTCGCCGCCCGCCGGTCGCGCAACTCCTGCAAGTTCATTGCCGCCATCGCCGCCTCGGCGGCCTGCGTGCCAGAGATAGACGCCCAGAAGCGCAGGTTCTCCTCCACCGTCAGCACCGCCTTAAGCCCATCAGCATGGGCCGCATAGGCAAGGCTCTCGGGCGGCACCGACATCTCGCCCGCCACCGCAGGCTGCAATCCGGCCAGCGTCCGCAGCAGCGTCGTCTTGCCGATCCCGTTCGGCCCCCGCAGCACCAGCGCCCGCCCCGAGCCCAGCCGAAAGCTCACCCCCTCCAGAACGGCGATACCGCCACGGGCGACAGTCAGATTGGCAACCGTCAGATCCATGACCAAATTCCTTCGAAGGAATTTGCAAATGTCTTCCAAGACATTTGTCCCGGCCTCCCCGTCACGGCAACACCGTCACGGCCCGCCCACGGGCAACAGCGCCGCCGCGATCCGGCGGCCCTCGCTCAACAGCACGTTATAGGTCCGGCAAGCGGCAGGCGATGACATCACCTCCACCCCGATCCCCGCCGCATCCAGCGTAGCGACGAAATCCTTCGGCGCATGGGCAATATCGCCGCCCATCCCAACGAACAGCACGTCAATCCGTCCTGCCATCGCCAGCGGCGTTTCGGTATCAGCAAACCCGCCCCACGGCCCCGCATCCCATGGCGTGATCAAGCAGGCCCCGCGCAGCACATGCCCGCCGACGCGAAAGAAACCCGGCCCATAGCCCTCGATGGGTTGCGCCGTCCCATAGCTGATTTCGGTCAGGCGCATCCGCCCCCCTTACGCCCGTTCAGGCATCCACATTGGCGAAATCATCCGGCGTGCCCCGGTTCTTCGGCTTTTCACTGCGGTCCAGCCCGATGAACAGCACGATGTTCTTCGCCACATAGACCGATGAATAGGTGCCCAGCACCACCCCCACGAAGATCGAGAAGCAAAAGCCCCGGATCACATCGCCGCCGAAAATCATCATGGCACCAACCGCGATCAGCGTGGTCACGGATGTCATCAGGGTCCGGCTCAGCGTCTCGTTCACCGACAGGTTCATCACATCGCGCAGCGGCATCTGCTTGTACTTCTGCAGGTTTTCCCGCAGCCGGTCGAACACCACCACCGTGTCATTGATCGAATAGCCCAGAATCGTCAGCAGCCCCGCAATGATGGTCAGATCGAACTTGATCTGGAACAGCGCGAATATCCCGATGGTGATGAACACGTCATGCAGCAGCGCCAGCACGCCGCCCAAGGCGAACTGCCATTCAAACCGCACCCAGATGTAGATCAGCACCCCAAGCGAGGTCAGCGCGACCGCAATAATCGACCCCCAGACCAACTCGCCCGAAACCTTCGGCCCCACGCTCTCTACGCTGGGAAAGGTCATGTTGGGGTCAATCGTCCGCAAAGCCGCCTCAACGGCCGCGATCTCTTCGGGTGTCACAGACGCCGTCGCATCCAGCGCGGCAATCCGCACCATCGCCACGTTCTGCTCCGGCCCGAAACTCGGATCAAACACCTCGGTGATCGCGACATCGCCCAAGGGCAGGCTATCCAGCGCCGCGCGATAGGCCCCAACATCCACGGGCTGCGCGCTTTCCGTACGGATTGTGGTGCCGCCCTTGAAATCGATCCCAAAGTTCAGCCCCATCACCGCCCAGGCGACAAAGGCAAACACCATCAGCAGCATCGACCCGCCAAAGGTCACCGCCTGCCAGCGGAAGAAGTCGAAATTGGTGGTTTCCGGCGCAAGCCGCAGACGCCAAGCCATGCCCGACCCTCCTTATACGACAACGGTTTTGGGGCGGCGGATGCCGTACCACGTCTCGACCATCTGCCGCGTCACGAACAGCGCGGTGAAAACGGACGTGATGATCCCGATCCCCAGCGTCACGGCAAAGCCGCGCACTGGCCCCGCCCCCATGGTAAACAGCACCGCCGATGTGATCAGCGTCGTCAGGTTCGCGTCCACAATCGCCGACAGCGCCCGCTCATAGCCGATCTCGATCGCCCGCGCGGGTGATTTGGCGTTCTTCAGTTCTTCCCGAATGCGCTCAAACACCAGCACATTCGCATCCACCGCCATCCCGATGATCAACACGATCCCCGCAATCCCCGGCAGCGTCAGCGTGCCGCCGATGACCGACAGAATGCCAAAGATCATCGCCATGTTCAGCGCCAGCGATGCCACCGCAAACACCCCGAACAGCCCATAAGATGCGATCATGAACAGGCTCACCGCCACCATCCCGATGATGGCCGCCGTCTTGCCCGCATCGATGCTGTCCTGCCCCAGTTCCGGCCCGATGGTCCGTTCTTCCAGAAAGGTCATGCTCGCGGGCAAGGCCCCGGCAGACAGCAGCACCGCCAGCCGGTTCGCCTCTTCCACCGTGAAATTGCCGGTGATGATCCCCGACCCGCCCGGAATATGGCTCTGGATCACGGGGGCCGAAATCACCTCGCCGTCCAGAACGATGGCAAAGGGCGCGCCGATGTTCTGCGCCGTGTAATCGCCAAAGGCCCGCGCGCCGCGCACGTCGAACTGGAAGGCCACCGCAGGCCGCCCGTTCTGGTCAAAATCGCCCTTGGCATTGGTCAGGTCTTCGCCCGAAACCACGGGCACTTCCTCAACCGTGTACCAGACGCCTTCTTCATCCATCGATGGCAGGCTGATATTGCCCGGCCCCGGTGTCTGATCCTCGGCCGTGCCGCGCCGCACCACCGGGTTGAAGCTCAGCTTCGCCGTCGTCCCGATCAGCGCCTTCAATTCCGTGGCCGACCCGATCCCGGGCACCTGAATCAGGATGCGGTCCGCGCCTTGCCGCTGGATCGTGGGTTCCCGCGTTCCGGCCGTATCCACCCGCGTGCGGATGATCTCCAGCGATTGCTGCAATGTCCGCAGGTCCAGCGCCTCGCGCTCCGGCTCTGACAATTGTACGATCAGCACATTGCCCTCGGCCGTCACGTCGATATCGGTCTGGCCAACCCCAGTCAGCGTGACCACATTCGACGCCAGCGCCCGCACGGCCTGCACGGCAGCGGCCATCCCGGCCTCATTCTCGATCTGCACGCGCAATTCATAGGGCAACTGCGCCGGTTGCCGGCGCACGCTGCCCACCTGATCGCGGACATCGCGCAGCGCATCGCGGACGGTCGGCCACCAGCCATCCATCCGCGCCTCATAGACGTCGTTCACCTCAACTTCGGCCAGCAGATGCGCACCGCCCCGCAGGTCAAGGCCAAGGTTCACGATCCCCGAAGGCATCCAGCTTGGCCACTGATCAAGCGCCGCCTGCTGTTCGGTGGTGGCAAAACCCGCCGCCTCCACCGCCTTTGCGGCGTCATTATGCCCCTCGACCTGCGTGTAGAACAGGTTCGGGGACGCCAGCACCACACCGAGCGCAACAGTCGCCCAGATCAGGATGCGCTTCCAAAGCGGTGTTTGCAGCATGGGTCAGGTCCGGCTCAGGCCGCGGCCGGTTCGGTCTTGTTCATGACCTGCGCGATGGTGCCCTTCAGAACCTTGACCTTCACGTTCTCGGCGATTTCCACCTCGACCATGCCATCTTCCTGCACCTTGGTCACCTTGCCGACGATACCGCCCTGCGTGACCACCTGATCCCCACGCCGCAGCGCCTCGATCATGGCCTTGTGTTCCTTAAGCTTCTTCTGCTGCGGACGGATCAGCAGGAAATACATGATCGCAAAGATCAGGATCAGCGGAATGAACGAGGCGAAGGCAGAACCGGCACCGGCGCCGGCGGCCTGTGCATAGGCGGGGGTAGCGAACATGGGCGTCCTCACTGATTGTCAGCACCGGGCAATGGCTCCCGGCCGAATTTGCGCGCACCCTATAGTCGGGTGTGCGGGAAGGCAAGGCGGGCAGAACCCTGCCGGAACCGCCCGCCCCATCGCATATGGGGAAAGGGCGGGCCGCGTTCAACAGCCGGGTCTGCCAGAACGGCATTGCCACCTGTCAAAGCCGCCGCGCCACCGGGCTGCGCCGCCTCAGCTTGTCCAGCATCCGCCGTTTCAGGCTGCGCGGCTCAAGCAATTCACGGTCCAACACGAAGGTGCGGCCGTTCAGGCTGCGGTCATGCCACAAGGCCAGCCTTGCACCCCAAGCTGCGGCGTCCAAGGCAGGCAAACCCTCCGGCTTGCCCATTCTTGTGGCCAGAATGCCGGGCATCCATTCGCTGATCACAATGTCGGGAAACCGGTCCCCGATATCGGCCACCAGCGCCCGCGTCAGAACGCGCCCCGCGCCTTTTGATACGGAATATCCAGCACTTGCCGGCACGGGCAAGACATCGGCAAAGGTCGACACGTTCAGTATGCGCCCGAATCCCGTCTGGACCATTCCCATCAGGGCGGCATGGCTGCAGGCCACCACCCCGCCAAGATTGATGGCAACCGTCGCCATGAAATCCGGCGGGTCTTCCTCAAGGAAGTCACGCCGTGGATAGACGGCGGCATTGTTAATCAGCAGCGTCACGGGGCCAAGATCGCGGGCAATCCCCGCAAAGGCCTGCGGCACTGCGCCGATCTCCCCTACATCCAGCACCACCGGATGCACGCGCTCTCCGGCCGCCTCTGCGGTCACCCGGCGCAAACCGGCCTCATCGCGGCCGATCGCGGCAACCGTGACCCCAAGCCCGGCCAGTTCCAGCGCAAGCGCCTTCCCCAAACCCTGCGTCGCACCCGTCACCACAGCCACGCCCTGAAGCAGCCGCTCGGATATCACCGCATCACCCATGCCGACCCTCCCGCATCCCGGCCGCCAGCCCCGCCGCCACGCGCAGCGCATTGGCCGCAATCGTAAGGCTCGGGTTCACCCCCATCGATGTCGGCATGAACGACCCGTCCGCCACGTACAGGTTGGCAATCCCATGCGCGCGGCAATCGCTGTCCAGAACGCTGGTCGCCGGGTCATGGCCAAAACGCAGCGTTCCCGTCGGGTGCCCGAAATTCAACTCTGGCCAGCGCGTCAGGAACAGATGGCGCTGCCCCTTCAGTGACCGCCCGATTACCCGGCGAAACATCCTGCGCCGGGCCAGCATTTCGGGAGGGAAGGCATAGGTCAGCCGGATGTCGTCCCCATCCCCCGGCGCCCAGGTCACCCGGTTTTCCGCATAGGGCAAGTCCTCAAGCAGCCCCACGAAGATCTGCGCCTCGCCCAGCATCCGCGCCGCAATCTCCGCAGGCAACCGCACCAGACTCTGCAACCCGCGCACCCGTCCAAACCGCGACCGGGCCAGCATCTGCTGCAAGAAGTGTACGATCACGCTGCTGCTGGCCGTCACGCCCATGGCCTGCACCATGCCAAAGCGTTCGCCGTTCACGTGATAGAGGTCACGAAAGCCGATCGCCTTGGTCGGCCCCTCAAAGGCCGGACTGCCCCGCTCGGGCCAGATCGCCAGCATCTCGTTCAGATGGAACATCAGGTTTCGCCCCACCTGCCCGCTGCCATTGGCGCAGCCCTCCGGCCAGGCCTCACTGGCTGACGCCAACAGCAACCGCGGCGAGGCTAGCGCCCCCCCCGCCAGCACATAGGCCCGCGCCTTCAGCGTGATCGCTTGCCCGTGACGCCGCGCCTCCAGATGCGTGACCGCACCGGCATCGCCGCAGATGCGCGTGACAGTGCAATTGTCCAGCAGCGCCGCCCGCCCCGTGGCCAGCGCCGGTTCCACGCCAGCCGACCGGCCATCCATCTTGCAGGGACGCGGGCATTTGTGGCCAAGGCAACTCATGCACCCTTCCACATTCCGCAGGGCCGAGTGCAGCTGATACGGGTTCAACCCGGCCTTCCGCATCCGCGCCATCATCGCCACTTCGCCTGCATCCAGCGGCGGCGGCGGCCGCAGGCTTTCCGCACCCGCCCCGCTGCGCGGATCAGGCTCGCCGCAGACAGCAAACATCTCTTCCGCCTGTGACAACCACGGTGCCATCTCCGCATGGCTCACCGGCCAGCCCCCCACCGGATGCGGGCGCCCGGGCATATCGTCCAGATCATGCGGCTCCGGCCGTTCCAGCGTTGCCGCATAAAAGACCGACGATCCCCCGACCCCGCTGCCAATCGGCGCAAAAAACCGGCTCTCCGTTCCGTTGATACGCGCCGCCACCTGCCCCGGCCAACAGCCGCGCACCTGCCGCGCCACCGGATCGGGGCTTTCGGAAAGAAGGTGATTCCGCTCTGCCCGATACCCCGCAGGCCCCTTCTCGACGAACAGGACCGACAGACCCGCCTCGGCCAAGGCACGCCCCGCACTTCCGCCACCCATCCCGGTGCCGATGATGATCACATCCCAGGTTTTCGCTGTCGCCGCATCCACCGCAGTCGTGACGATCCCCAGCCCCGTCATGCGCCTTGTCCCGTCAAAGCCGGAAGCAGCAGATCCCGTAACAACCGCGCGCCGCGATTGGTCAGGTGGTTGGTGTCGAAATAGATCGGCCCCCCGTCCTGCATCACGCTGCATGTCTCGTCATCACAGACCCTGTCCCAGCCATCGATCAGCGCGATCCGTCCCTCCGCCTGCAACGCGTTCAGCATCCCATCCGCCCGCGCCGTCCGCGCCTCGGCCTCGGCGCGCGGCACGGTCAGCATCGCAGGGACCTCGTCCCCGCGCCCATGCGCCATGGCGCGCGCCGCTCGCAGCGATGTATAGCCCGGCATCTCCGGCATCTGGCGCAGCACCGTCACCGGCCCAAGCATGGAAAGGCTCTCCACAGTCCGCTCCAGCGCCGCCGCCATCAGGTCGGGCGCAGCCTCCAGCCCGCTCCCCGGCGCAGGATCCAGACGGATCGTGTTGTGCGCGTCCAGACCATAGCCCTGACCTTCCGCGTAATAGCTCCACCGCGCCATGATCAGAACCCGCTTCACGCTGGAAAGCGCCGGCAAGGCCGCCTCGATCTGCCGGTTGATCTCCGGGCAGGCGCGGTTCTCCGCTGCGGTCGAGGCGCTTTCTTCTTTCGTGACGCCAAACAGCGGCGGACACCCGGCCGTCCAGATGATGATCCCGGGCACGCCCGTCTCCATCGCGGCCTGCCCAACCCCATCCATCATGGCCCGCAAATGGCTGTCTCCCCAGACCAGAACCTCTGGCGGGCCGCCATCCTCGGGCCCGATCCGGCAAATCCTCAGCCCGGCCAGCGGTCCTTCTGCTTCAACCGCACAGCGGCTCATATCCTGAAGAAAATCCTGCGTCGCGGCGATATGGGCGCGCGTTTCCTCATCAAACCGCTGCGCCACGCCATCGCGCAAGAAGACAAAAGCCGCAAAGCCCAGCGTGACCGCGGATGCCAGCGCCATCCCCCCAAAGACGGACTGCCACGCCACCGCAGCCCCGGCCCGCGCCCCCTGCGCCCCCCCGGCCATAGCCGCCGCCGGCCCCTGCCGAAACGGTCGCTCGACAAACCGCCAGCTGATCACTGCCAGACCAAAGGACAGCGCAATCCAGAACGCCGTCTCCAGCGGGCCGGCATAACTGCCCCGCCACGATGTCGACAGGCTGAAGATCGGCCAATGCCAAAGATACAGTGAATAGGAAATCAGCCCCACAAACACCGGCCCGCGCAGGGACAACAGCCTGTTCACCCCGTTGTCTTGCCCCGCCCCGGCCAGGATCAGCACGGTTCCCAACACGGGAAAGATCGCTTGCCATCCCGGAAACCCCGGCCCCGCTTGCACCAGAACAACCGATGCCAGAACCATCCCCAATCCCAGCATGGAAAGGCCCGCCTGCACCGGATCTGACAGCCGCCGCCCCTGCAGATGGGCAATCGCCAGCAGAACGCCCGCCAGCAATTCCCAAGCCCGGAAATGAAACAGATAGAAGGCAGCCTCCGGCATCCGTGGCGTCAGCAGCAGGCTCGCCGCCAGTGATCCGGCAAAGCTCAGCCACAACACCAGATGCAGCACGCGCGGATGATGCCGCAGCAACAGGATCGCAATCGGCAAGACGACATAGAACTGCTCTTCCACCGACAGCGACCATGTATGCAGAAGAACCTTTTCCTCCGCCCCAAAGTCAAAATATCCCGCATCCCGCCAGAACTGGACATTGGCCAGATAGACCGTCGCCGCGATCAGTGATTTCGCGAATTCCCGGTATTCCATCGGCAAAAGCACAAACCAGCCGACCAGCGACACCACCGCCACCATGGCAAAAAACGCCGGGGCCAGCCGCCGGAACCGCCGGATATAGAACCGCACCAGCGACACGCTGCCGCTCTGGGTCAGCTCGGCCCAAAGGATGCCGCCGATCAGATAACCCGAAATGACAAAGAAGACGTCCACCCCGACAAACCCACCGGCAAGGCCGGGCAACCCGAAATGATACAGCACGACAGAAAGGACAGCGACCGCACGCAAACCGTCAATCTCGGGCCGATAGGCAAAGGCGACCATGGTCTTCCTATTCAAAGGGTTGGCACTCGGCCAGGGGCGATCCGGCCGCACCGGACGCTAGTCGAGAAAGCCAGCAAGTGCACGAAAAATTTATGAATATTAACCGCCCCACAGCCCCACGCGGCGCGGCGCTGGGTCGCGCCCTCCTATCCTTGCCTGTGTTCAGCATGCCGCAAGCCCGGCCCCCTGTCGCAAGGCCCCGGTTACACCAGCGCCCGCAATGGCGCATAAGGCATCAAGCACCGATTCACCGACCCCGAGGTTTGCCATGCACGACATCCGCGCCATCCGCGAAAACCCCGCCGCCTTCGACGAAGGCCTGCGCCGCCGTGGCCTGCCGCCTGCCTCGCCCGAAATCCTCGCCCTCGACGCCGACCGCCGCGCCCGCATCAACGCGGCCGAAACCGCCACCGCCGATCAGAACCGCGCCTCCAAGGATGTGGGCGCCGCCAAGGCGCGCGGCGATGACGCCGAATTTGAACGCCTCCGCGCCTTGGTGGCCGACAAAAAGGCGGAAATCGCCCGCCTCACGGCCGAGGCCGATGCCCAGGATGCCGCCCTGCGCGACATGCTGATGCGCATCCCCAACCTCCCCCTCGCCGAGGTGCCGGACGGCAAGGACGAGGACGACAATGTCGAACTGCGCCGCTGGGGCACCCCCCGCGCCTTCGATTTCAAGCCCCTCGAACATTTTGAGATTCCCGGCGTCAAACCCGGCATGGATTTCGAGACCGCCGCCAAGCTTTCCGGCGCGCGCTTCGTCGTCCTGCGCGGCGCGGTGATCCGCGTCCACCGCGCGCTGGCGCAGATGATGCTGGATACCCACATCACCGACCATGGCCTGACCGAGACATGGACCCCCGTCCTCGTGAAGGAAGAGGCGATGTATGGCACCAACCAACTGCCCAAATTCGCCGAAGACAGCTACCAGACCACCAATGGCTGGTGGCTCGTCCCCACGTCTGAGGTCACCCTGACCAACACCGTCGCAGGCGATATTCTGGATGAAGCCCAGCTTCCCATCCGCATGACCGCCCACACCCAATGCTTCCGCTCCGAAGCCGGCAGCGCGGGTAAGGACACGACGGGAATGCTGCGCCAGCACCAGTTCGAAAAGGTGGAAATGGTCTCCATCACCACCCCCGCCACCTCGCTCGCGGAACATGACCGCATGACCCGCTGCGCCGAGGCCATCCTCGAAAAGCTGGGCCTACCCTACCGCACCATTGTGCTCTGCACCGGCGACATGGGATTTGGCGCGCAAAAGACGCACGATCTCGAGGTCTGGCTTCCCGGCCAGAACCGGTATCGCGAAATCTCCTCCGTCTCCGTCTGCGGCGATTTTCAGGCCCGCCGCATGAATGCCCGCTTCCGCCCCGCCGGTGGCGGCAAGCCGGATTTCGTCCACACGCTCAACGGCTCTGGCCTCGCCGTGGGCCGCTGCCTGATCGCGGTGCTGGAAAACGGCCAACAGGCCGACGGCTCGGTCGATCTGCCCGCCGCCCTGCATCCCTATCTTGGAGGCAAAACCCGCATCGCCCCTGATGGGGCGCTTATCTGAACCCCGATACAGGTCCAATTCTGGGACCGGAACGTAGAAGATACATGAAATTCCGCGCCCTCCTCCTTTTGATGGTGACCGCCGCCTTTGGTGCCGCACCCTTCATCACGCCACCCTTCACGGGCTATGACCCGGCCCTCTTCCCGGTGCAAATCGCGCGTCCCTCGATCCAGCCCGCAGGCTATGCCTTCTCCATCTGGGGGGTGATCTACCTCTGGCTCTTCGTCCATGCCATCACAAGCCTCTGGAAACACAGCGAAACAGCCGCCTGGGACCGCCCGCGCCTGCCGCTGATCGCGGCCATCGGTCTTGGATCGATCTGGCTCTCCATCGCCCCCGTCGCCCCGATCTGGGCCACCGTCGTCATCTGGATCATGGCCGCCACCGCGCTCATGGCCTTCCTGCGCGCGGATACCGAAACCGATCGCTGGCTTTTGTCAGCCCCCATTGCCATCCTGTCCGGCTGGCTCTCCGCCGCCGCCGCCGTCTCGACCGGGGTGGTGATCGCTGGCTATGGCTGGCTGTCCGATACCGCCACGGCCGCGCTGATGATCGCCATCACTTTGGCGCTCGCCACATGGATCCAGCGGCAAAAGCCCCGCATGCCTATCTATGGCCTCACTGTGGTCTGGGCCCTGATCGGCATCACCGTCGCCAATGCCGGGCTGAACCCCACGGTGGCCATCCTCGCGGGCATCGGCATCGCCCTCATGGCCCTCACCCTGCGCGGCACACGGCTAGGCTAAGAACCACCCCCGCCGCTTCATCTCGGCAAAAACACCCAATCCACCTCCAAACCCCTCCCCGCGGTTGGGAGGCTGGGCCCGGGGGCAGGGCAATGCCCCAGACGTCAGTCCTTCCGCCCTTCCTTGTGCTTGCGCAGGCGTGATGGCGTGTGGAACTTGCGGTCCTTGAACGGGTTCTTCTCACCCTGCGACCGGAACATGATCCGGATCGGCACGCCCGGCATCTCGAAATGGTCGCGCAACCCGTTCACCAGATAGCGCTTATAGCTTTCGGGCATCTCATCGGGCCGCGAACACATGATCACGAACCCCGGCGGCCGCGCCTTCACCTGCGTCATGTAGCGCAGCTTGATGCGGTGCCCGCCCGGCGCGGGCGGCGGATGCGCCTCGGTCATGGCACCCAGCCATGTGTTCAACCGCGCCGTGGTGATGCGCTTGTTCCAGATGTCATGCGTGCGCCGGATCGCGTCATGCAGCCGGTCCAACCCGCGCCCCGTCTTGGCCGACACCGTCACCAAAGGCGCCCCGCGCAACTGCGGCAGCAGCCGTTCGAACATCTCTTTCAGCTCGGCCAGCTTTTCCTGCTTTTCGTCTTCAAGATCCCATTTGTTGACGGCGATCACCACCGCCCGCCCCTCGGTCTCGGCATAATCCGCGATCCGCAGATCCTGCACCTCGAAGGGGATCTCCACATCCAGCAGCACCACAACCACTTCGGCAAACCGCACTGCACGCAACCCATCGGCGACCGACAGCTTTTCCAGCTTCTCCGTCACCCGCGCCTTCTTGCGCATCCCCGCCGTGTCGAAGATCCGGATCGGCGTGCCCATCCAGTCCGACCGGACCGAAATCGCGTCCCGCGTGATCCCCGCCTCCGGCCCCGTCAGCAACCGATCCTCGCCAATGATCTTGTTGATCAGCGTCGATTTCCCCGCATTGGGCCGCCCGATCACCGCAATCTGCAAGGGCTTCTTCGCCGTCGGGCGATGCGCGGTCTCGTCGGGTTCCTCATCGCCCATCTCCTCGGTCACATCGACCTCGGTCTCGGGCGTGTTCATCGCCTCGCGTTCAGCGAATTCCTCGCGGAAGGGCAGCAGGATGCGGTAAAGGTCATCCATCCCCTCGCCATGCTCTGCCGACATGCGGATCGGCTCGCCCAGACCAAGGCTCCACGCCTCCAGCGCGCCACTGTCGCCCGCAGCCCCCTCGGCCTTGTTCACACCCAGAATGACGCGCGCATTCTTCTTGCGCAGGATGTCGGCAAAGACCTCATCGGTGGGCATCACGCCCATCCGCCCGTCGATAAGGAACAGGCACACATCGGCCAGTTCAACCGCACGTTCGGTCAGCCGCCGCATCCGGCCCTGCAGGCTGTCATCGGTCACTTCTTCCAGACCGGCCGTATCGATCACCGTGAACCGCAGGTCGTAAAGCCGCGCATCCCCCTCGCGCAGGTCGCGCGTCACGCCGGGCTGGTCATCGACTAGCGCCAGCTTCCGCCCGACCAGACGGTTGAACAGCGTGGATTTCCCCACATTGGGGCGACCCACGATCGCAAGGGTGAAGCTCATCTTCCACTCCGGAATTCCGAAAGAGGAACCCCTTACACGGGGAACCCGTCAACGGAAAGCGTGAAGTTGTCCATTCCCGCTGACAACATACAGCGTGCCACCCGCCAGCGCCGGCGGGGCCGAGGCGCCACCGGGGATCTCCGCGCCACCCACAAGCGACCCGTCCGCCGGATTGAACAGCCGCAGCTGCCCGTCACCCGATACCACCGCAAGCCGCCCGCCCGCCAGCACAGGGCCGAAATGCGGGACGATGGCCTTGCGCCGCTTGGGCTTGTCCTTGGTGAAATAGGGCATGTCCACCGCCCAGATCGGCGCACCCGTCGCCGCATCCAGCCGCACCAGACGGTTCTCGTCATTCACGACAAAGACCGATCCGCCCACCACAAGGGGCGGGTTCAGCGCGCCTTCCACAGCCGTCCAGATGCGCTCACCCGAAGATGTGTCCAGCGCCGCCGTGCGGCCCGATGCGGTGCCCACATAGGTCACATCGCCCATCACCACCGCGTCGCCTGTGATATCCGTCACACCCGCATAGGCCCGGCCCACGCGCTGCCCCGTCACCGGGGCCTGCCAGACCTGCACGCCCGATACTTTCAGCGCCGCCGTGACCGACCCGTTGGTGAACGGGAACAGCACCACATTGTCGCCCACCGACGGCCCCGCCGCCCCGATCATGCCGGTCGCGCCCACGGCACCCGGCACCGTCCAGCGAACGCGCCCGGTATCCGCCGCAATCGCCCAGCCCGATCCGTCCCGGCCCGACACGAACACCGTGCCGCCCGAAACCGTCGGCGCACCCGTGACGGCGGAATCCACCCGCTGCCGCCAGACCACCGCGCCACTGGCCGCATCCAGCGCCACCAATTCGCCATAGGCCGTGGCCGCGTAAACGCGCCCCGGCCCTGCTGCCAGCCCGCCACCCGAAACGCCGCCGCCCCGGTCGAACTCGGCCGTCAGGTCCGCCTGCCAAACCACCGCGCCATTCGTTCCCGTGGCCTGCACCACCGCCGCCGAATCCATCGTATAGACCCGGCCATCCGCCACCACGGGGGCCGCGCTCACCCGGTTCTTGCGGGTATTTCCCTTGCCTGCATTCACCGTCCACACCCGGACAGGTGCCGCCGACAATGCGCCATGCGGTTGGGCATGGTTCGCCGCCCCCCCGCGCTGCGACCATTCCGCATTGGCCACCGCCGCAGGCAGCGAAATCGGCACAGACTGGTTCTCGGCCCGGATCGGCGCGGCCACCGGCGCGGGTTGGCCTTCCACCGGGATCGACGCCTCAAGCGGTTCGCGCACCGAAAAGCGCTCGCCCGGCAGGATCAGTTCCCGTTCGCATCCGGCAAGGGCCGTCGCCATGGCGAGCCCCGAGATCGTCACCAAAAACCTGCGCTTCACCGTCCCGGCCCCCGTGTTGCCCCGAATGTTGCCATGCGTCCGCTTTTCGTCCCGGCCCGCAGGCCCAACTGCATCAGCCCGCATCATCTGCGCTCGCCTCCGGTGCCAGTGTCGGGGCCGGTGCAGCCGGTGCCACCTCGCCCCCCAAGGCGATGATCATTTCCTGCGCCCGCGACCGCACGCCGCCGGGTGCTTCTTGATCGGTCAGCAGCGCGGTCAGCGCCGTGATCGCCTCATCCGTCCGGTTCTCTTCCACCAGCAGATAGGCCATCTGCTCCAGCGCCATGGTCCGATAGGGCCGCCCGGGCGCCGCGATCGGGTCCAGCGCCGCGCGCCGCTCGGCCAGCGGCAGGTCTGCCCCGGCCACCACCACGCGCCGCAGCACGGCCAGATCGCGATAGCTTGCAGGCTGGGTCGCATCATTGGCCAGCGCCTCAAGCGCGGCCAGCGTTCCCGCCCTGTCACCCGTCGGGTCCGATGCCAACAGCAGTTGCAGCACCGCCGCCTGCGACCCATCCGTCGGGATCGATCCCAGCGCCGCCACCCGATCCTCGGGCGCGCCCAGATCCAGCGCATCCAGCACCGCGTCACCAAAGGCCTCGGCCTTCGCCTCGGCCTGCGCACGCTGCCATTCGGTCCAGCCCGCGCCGCCGACAATGCCCAGCACCACGACAACCCCGATCCAGCCATATTTGCGGAACAGCGCAAACAGCCGGTCGCGGCGGACCTCCTCGGTCACCTCTTCGATAAAGCTGTCAGGATTGCTCACGGGCCTCTCCAGTCCTTTTTCACCGTCTTACACGCAAGCAGGAACCCTTGCCAAGCCCCGCGCCCGCGCCCGCCCCTTTCCCGCGCAGCGCAACCGCGCCGCAGCCTCACCCGGTTTCCGTCCAATTTTCTCCACATCCCCCTGCGATGATGCCAAAATGTATGTGTAACCAGTATCGGATCGCGTGAATGGGTATCGAGTTTTTGATGTGGCCGCTCCTAATGCTGGGGCTGTTGGGATATGATCTGCTCGCCACCAAGGATGAGGATGGCAGCACCTCCGATGATCCCCCAGATGACACTGACAATCCCGATGCCGGATACATCGCCACACCCGGTACCGCAGGCACCAAAAGCGAAACCGGCGATCCCGATGCCGACGCGCTATTTGAAGACACCGACTACGGCGATACCCTGACCGGCACCACGGGCGACGACACCCTCACCGCATCCGCTGGCACGACCGACCTCGCCTTCTTCGGCGGGGCGGGCAATGATGCCATCACCGGCTCGGGCGATGATGACTGGGCCGAAGGCGGCAGCGGCAATGACAGCCTCTCACTTGGCGGCGGCGACGATTTCGCCTTCGGCGGCACCGGGCGCGACACGCTGTCAGGCGGCATTGGCGCCGATTTCCTCCATGGCGGGCTCGATGACGACAGCTTGACCGGCAGCACCGGCGCCGACAGCCTGCATGGCGGCGCGGGCAATGACAGTCTGGCCGGGGAAGCGGGCGACGATTTCGCCTATGGCGGCAGCGGCAATGACAGCCTCGACGGCGGCACCGACAATGACAACCTCTTCGGCGGCACGGGCGGCGACAGCCTGACAGGCGGCGATGGCAATGATGGCCTCGCCGGAGATGCGGGCAACGATTTCCTGACCGGCGGCTCGGGCAATGACACGGCCTCAGGCGGCGACGGGGCCGATACCGTGCAGGGCGAGGATGGCAATGATCTCCTCTTCGGCCTTGACGGCGACGACAGCGTCATCGGTGGTGCGGGCAACGATACCGTCTCGGGCGGCAATGATGACGACGTGGTCGATGGCGGCGTCGGCAATGATTCCCTGCTTGGCGGCGCGGGCGAAGACACGCTCGACGGCGGTCAGGGCATTGACACGCTCACCGGCGATGGCGGTCAGGATCTCCTCTCCGGGGCCGAAGGCAACGATAGCCTATCGGGCGGGGACGAGGATGACACGCTCATCGGCGGTAACGGCAATGACACCCTGACCGGCGGCACCGGCGATGACAGTTTCATTCTGGAAACCGCCGACCGGCCCGCGGGCGTGACCACCATCACCGATCTGACCGCGACAGACCGCCTGATCGTCGAATGGACAGGCGCCACCGCCCCCGTCATCACCGTTACGGCCGACACGGCCAACAACCAGTCATCGGTTTTCGTGGATGGCGTCCTCGCGGCGCAGGTTCAGGGCACAACCACCCTGCCCCCGGACCGCATCACCTTGACGCGCGTGACATGATCCGGTTCCGCGGAACGCCCCACCGGCCTTAGGACACAGGCCGATCCATGACACTGGCGGCTCATTCCGCCGCCAGTGTGTCTTCCTCTTCCGACGATTGCCGCGCCCACATGGCCGCATAACGCCCGCCGCGCGTCAACAAGTCCTCATGCGTGCCGCGCTCGACAATTTCGCCCGCCTCCAGCACCACGATCTGATCCGCATCCGCAATGGTCGACAGGCGGTGCGCGATGGTGATCACCGTCCGCCCCTGCCCCATCTCGCGCAAACTGTCCTGAATATCCCGCTCCGTCTGCGTATCCAGCGCGCTCGTCGCCTCATCCAGAATCAGGATCGGCGGGTTCTTCAGAAGCGTCCGCGCAATGCCCACGCGCTGCTTCTCGCCCCCCGAAAGCTTAAGCCCGCGCTCGCCCACCGTGGTTTCATACCCGTCCGGAAGCGACATTATGAAATCATGGATCTTGGCCGCCTTGGCCGCCACCACGATCTCTTCCTCCGTCGCATCCGCCCGGCCATAGGCGATGTTGTAGCGCACCGTGTCGTTGAACAGCACCGTATCCTGCGGCACCACCCCGATCTGCGCATGGATGCTGCTCTGCGTCACATCCCGCAAATCCTGCCCATCAATCCGGATCGCGCCGCCATTCACATCATAGAACCGAAACATCAGCCGCCCGATGGTCGACTTGCCCGAACCCGAAGGCCCCACCAGCGCCACCTTGCTGCCCGCAGGCACCGTCAGGCTGATCCCTTTCAGGATCGCCCGCGTCTCCTCATAGCCGAACTCCACCTTGTCGAACTCGACCATCCCGCCGCGCACCGAAAGCGGCTTCGCCCCCGGCTTGTCCACCACTTCGGCAGGCTGGCCCAACAGACCGAACATCTCGCCCATATCCACCAGCGCCTGCCGGATCTCGCGGTACACCGTGCCAAGAAAGTTCAAGGGCATGGTGATCTGGATCATATAGGCGTTGACCATCACGAAATCGCCCACGGTCAACTCGCCCCGCTGCACCCCCAGCGCCGCCATCGACATCACGATGACCAACCCCGACGTGATCAGGAAGGCCTGCCCCCCGTTCAGAAACGAAAGGCTCTGCCCGGTCTTGACCGCCGCCACCTCATAGAACTGCATCGCGCGGTCATACCGCCCTGCCTCACGCGCTTCGGCGTTGAAATACTTGACCGTTTCATAATTCAGCAGGCTGTCGATGGCCTTCTGGTTGGCATCCGTATCCTGATCGTTCATCTCACGGCGCAGCTTCACCCGCCACTCCGTCACCTTCAGGGTAAACACCACATAAAGCGTGATCACCACCACCACGACCGCCATGTAGGAAAACCCGAACAGCGTCGCAAAGATCACCGCCACCATTGCCAGTTCAAGGATCAGCGGCCCGATGGAAAACAGCATGAAGCGCAGCAGGAAATCCACGCCCTTCACGCCCCGTTCGATGATCCGGCTCAGCCCCCCCGTCTTGCGCGTGATGTGATAGCGCAGCGACAGGCGGTGAATATGGGTGAATGTCTCCAGCGCCAGCTTGCGCAGCGCCCGCTGCCCCACCCGCACAAAGACCGCATCGCGCAATTCCTGAAAGGCCACCGTCCCCAGCCGCGCAACACCATAGGCCACAGTCAGGCCCACCGCCGTCAGCCCCAGCAGCGTTCCGGTATCGGGCGTTTCCCCAGCCAGCGCATCCACCGCCTGCTTGTACAGGAACGGGGTCGACACCGACACGATCTTCGCCGCCACCAGCAACAACAGCGCAGCCACCACCCGCCGCTTCACCCATCCTTCACCGGGCGGCCAAAGATAGGGCAGCACCCGCTTGATGGTCGCCCAGCCATTGGCGGGGCGGTTCGTGTCTTCCGTAGGTTTGCTCTGGCGCATCAACAGGTCCTCTTCCGGCCCTACCTATGCCCCTTGCCGCCAAAGCACCAGAGCGCCCAACGCAGCCCCGCCTGTGCATTCCTGCATGTCTACTCGGCCTCGGGGATGGCAAAGACCTGACCGGGATAGATCAGGTCCGGATCGCGGATCTGGTCCTTGTTGGCCTCAAACACCTGCACATACAGCGGCCCGGCCCCCAGTTGCTCGCTCGCAATCTGCCACAGGGTGAACCCCGGCTGCACGGTCACCGTCACGGGGGCCACCGCGGCCGCCACCGGTTCAGCTTCCGCCTCCACCACAGCCTCAGCCGCCGCCTCGCCCGCCGTCTCGCCCGCTGCCACGGCCTCACCCGCCGTTTCCGCCTCCGCCCCGCCCTCGCCCGCCGACGCGGCAGCCAGCGCCTCCACCGTCTCGCGCTTGAAGGGCGTCTCGAACCGGCTGGTCACCGCGCCCGCTGCATCCACCTGATCGGCGCGCAGCGTATAGATGCCCGCCGCCACCTCGGGCAGCGTCACCGCCCAATCCCCCGCCGCCGAAATCGTGGCCTCGCCCAGCGGCGCATTGTCCAGATAGAGCCGCACCACCCGCTCCGGCGTGCCCCGCCCGGCCAGTTGCACCGCCCCCTCGGGCGTATAGGTGATCGTGTCGATGGTGACATTGGCCACCAGCTCCGGCGGCATCGCCTCCGCCGATTGCAGAACCTTCGCCCCCTCATCCGTCACCAGCAAGGCCGCCGGCGCAGCAGACGCGACCTCTGCTTCCGGCTCGGGCACCACCTCGGGCGTCCCCGCCTCCGCCATCGCGTCTTCTCTCGGCTCCTCCTCCGCGACCTCGGCCTCGACCTCGGCCACCGCCACGGCCACAGGCGCCACCGTCGGCGCGATCACCACAGACCCCTCCGCCGCAACCTCCGCCCCGTCCGGCGTGATCATCACCAGCGACAAGACGCGCGGCGCCACACTGGGCGCAAGGTTGAACATCGCAACGAACTTGCCCTGTCCGTCTGCCGGAACAGTAACGATCTCCTCACCCGTCACCCGCAAAGACAGCGTCGCCTCCGGCATCGCCGCCCCGGCGACAAGGGCCGAGCCATCCTTCTCCACCCGCACCAGATCAAAGGACGGCGGCGCGATCACCACATCAGGCACCACTTCCGGCACCACTTCTGCCGCCGCATCCTGCACAGGCTCTGCACCTGCTTCAGCTTCAGCCCCAGCCTCGGCTACAGCGCCGGCCTCAGCCGCCGCTCCCGCTTCGGCCCCAGCTGCGGAAGCCGCCGCCGTCTCAGTCTCAGGCGCAGCCACACCCTCCGCAGCCTCTTCACCAGCAGCGGCATCCGTCGCCGGCTCCGACCCGGCCTCTGCCTCGGTCGCCTCTGCCCCGGCCTGTCCAGCCTCTGCCGCAACCTCAGGCGCTGCCTCAGCCTCAGCCTCAGGCGCAGCCTCCGCAACCGCTGCCTCGGTCGTTCCAGCGTCAGCCGCCTCGCCCACCTCGGCGGCATCCTCGCCCTCGGCGGGCACCGCCTCACCTGTCCCGGTGGACGTGACAACCCCCACCGGCTCCACCGGCGGGCGGCTCACGCTCCACGCCCCATAGAACAGCGCGGCAATCACCGCCGCCACCCCGCCGATCACGCCACCGCGTCCGGCAACCGACATCTCTGCCCAAGGCTTCATTGCATAACCCCATATCCCTGTGGCCAATCCGCGCGAAAACCCATCTCCGCCGGTTGGCAGGGCCTGTTCCCGGCCCCTTCTTCCCTTAGATAGAGAAGCCCGATAACACAGGTTCAGGCAACCTCCCAATCCCCGAAAGCGCCCTGCATGACCCCGCTTCGTTCCGTCTGTGTCTTCTGTGGCTCACGTCCCGGCCTCCGCCCCGCCTATACCCAGGCCGCCCGCAGCTTCGGCAGCGCCATCGCAAGCGAAGGCTGGCGTCTGGTCTATGGCGCGGGCGACGTGGGTCTCATGGGTGAGGTTGCCCGCGCCGCGCAATCCGCCGGGGCCGCCACCATGGGCGTCATCCCCACCCATCTGATGACCCGCGAACGCGGCCGCCGCGACCTGTCGCAACTGGTGATCACCGAAGACATGCACGAACGCAAAAAGGTGATGTTCATGAATTCCGACGCCATCGTCGTCCTGCCCGGCGGCGCGGGGTCACTGGATGAATTCTTCGAAGTGCTCACCTGGCGCCAGATCGGCCTGCACCGTAAACCGATCTTCCTGCTGGATACCGAAGGCTACTGGCAACCCCTTGTCGCCCTGACCCGCCACGTCATCGACGAAGCCTTCGCCGAGGAAACCATGCAAGACTACTTCACCACCGTCCCCGACGTGCCCGGCCTCGTCCTGCGCTTGCGCGAGGCGCTGGCCTGATCGGCAAGGCCCCCATGGGTAACGCTGGAAACGCGGTGCATTGTCGTCTTCTCGACAATAAATTTCTTCTCTGTTGAAATATCCTCTGGGGGTCCGGGGGGCGAAGCGCCCCCGGGGGGTTCCACCTCTTGCAGCGCACAAAACAAAAAGCCCGCCGCAGTCCCCCGCGACGGGCCTTTCCTCAAATACCAGCGCCGGTCACAGCTTCGCTGCAACCGCTTCCCAGTTCACCAGCTTGTCGAGGAAGTTGGTCAGGTAAGCCGGGCGCTTGTTGCGGAAATCGATGTAGTAGGAATGTTCCCACACATCACAACCCAGAAGCGCGGTCTGGCCAAAGCACAGCGGGTTCACGCCGTTCTCGGTCTTGGTCACCTTCAGCGCGCCGTCCTTGTCCTTCACCAGCCAGGCCCAGCCCGACCCGAACTGTCCGGCCCCGGCGGCGGCGAAGTCTTCCTTGAACTTGGCGACCGACCCGAAGCTTTCGGCCAAGGCCAGCTCCAGCTCGCCCGGCATCTTCTTGTTCTCGCCAGGCCCCATGATCTCCCAGAACAGGGCATGGTTCCAATGCTGCGAGGCATTGTTAAACAGACCGTTCTGCGCCACCGCACCCGCCTGATAGGTGCTGGTGATGATGTCCTCGAGGCTCATCCCCTCATATTCCGATGCGGCCAGCAGCTTGTTGCCATTGTCCACATAGGCCTTGTGGTGGATGTCGTGGTGATACTCGAAAGTTTCCTTCGACATGCCCAGCGACGCCAGCGCATCATGGGCATAAGGAAGATCGGGAAGCGTGAAAGCCATGGGAGAGTCCTCTCGGTTCGCGTGTCACGGGATGGCGCAGATAAGAGACCTCCCGCCCGGAAGGTCAAGGGCCAAAGCAGCAGTTTGGTTCCATCCGGCCCGGCAGCAATCCGATAACCGCCGCCATCCGGTTGACAGCAGGCGCCCGAAGAACAGGCCTGCGCTTGCCCGTTCACCTAGGCTCAAATACTCGAATTCAACGCAAACCACCCCCACACCGTCCGCAAGATGGCGCGCTCCCCTCACCCTCACACGGGTAACGGGCCGGGTGTAGGTCTGCCCCTCAGATCAGTGCAGCTCCGACCCCGGCTTCGCCCCCGAGGCCAGCAGGTCAAACACGTAACGCGCGACCGACCGGAAGCAGACGACGGTGAACCCGTCCCCCTCGCGCCACAGCGCCGCCGCCACTTGCGCGGCCCGCGTCCGGCGCAACTCGCCGGGTGCCAGCGTGGCGAAATCCACCGGCGACAGCTTGGCCAGCACCTGATCGGCCTTCGCGCCCTCCACCCGGAACACCGCCCGCGCATCCGACACATCCACCGCCAGATGGTGCGCCCCCGCCATGGCCTTGCCGATGGCTTCCAGCGCGCCCGCCACTGCCGTATAGGGCATGACCAGCAAATATTCATCCGGGCTCATCCAGCCGCAGGCACGGTCGCCTTCCGTCACGATCTGTCGCACCCCCGGCAGGCCCGTGCCCACGGCGGCCTTCACCGCCTTGGCCAGCCCCGCCGCATCGGGCTTGGCCCGCAAGGTGATCATGCCAAGGGGTCCGATCTCGCGGACAGAGGCGAAACCCGCCGCCACCGCCCCGCCCAATGCGCCCTTGGGTTCAGACATTGGGCTTCTCCCCTTCCTTGTCATAGAAGACCGCATCCACGACCCGCGCCTTCACGGTGCCGCCTTTGACGGTGTTGAACTCCACCACCTCGCCCATCCGCTCCGGCCCGCGATGCAACAGCCCCATCGCGATGCCCTTCTTCAGCGTGGGTGAATAATAGGTCGACGTCACCCGCCCTTGCGTATTCCCCTGCCCGTTCGCATTCACGCCGGGTGCCACGATATAGGCCCCATCCGGGATCACCGATCCATCCAGCGTCTCGAACCCCACCAGCTTCCACCGCTCGCCCGAGGCCAGGAAATTCCGCGCCTGCCCGCGCTTGCCGAGATAATCCGCCTTCTTCTTCGAAATCGCCCAGTCAAGGCCAAGGTCCTGCGGGATCACCGTGCCATCGGTTTCATCCCCGATCATGATGAAGCCCTTCTCGGCCCGCATGATATGCAGCGCCTCGGTCCCATAGGCCATCGCCCCGAACTCCGCCCCCGCCTCATGCAGCGCCGCCCAGAAGGCCGCGCCATGGCTCGCAGGCACCGCGATCTCATAAGACAACTCACCCGAGAAGCTGATCCGATACACCCGGCAGCCGAACCCGCTAAGGCTGCCATCCGCCCATTGCATGAAGGGCAGCGCCTCCTTGGAGACATCCATCCCCCCCAGCTTTTCCAGCACCTTGCGCGCGTTCGGCCCCACCACGGCGACCT
>PNND01000431.1 GCA_013824045.1 Rhodobacter sp.
CCAATGCCAAGGAGCTGGCAGCGCAGATGGACTATCTGTTCTCGAAGTCGGCCTCGATCTTTGGCAACGGGGTCGTGCTGGATGCCGATGCCAAGGGGCTGAGCAAAGATGAGCGCAACGAGATCGTAGGCGACTGGGTTGAGGATTGGCGCGGTTCGCCGAAGAACGGCCACACCACCCATTTGCTGATGAGCTTCCCGTCCCATGTCCGGGCAGAGAAGGCAACGCTGATCGCCGAGGCTTGGGCCTTCGAGATGTTCCAGTCGGGCGAGCATCAGGATGATGTCTGGTCCTATGTCGCTGCCCTGCACACCGACAAGGCCCACCCGCATGTCCACATGGTCATCAACAACCGGGGCACGGTGAATGACAGCTGGTTCTTCATGGCCAGAGAGCATGTCTTCAATCTGGAGGTGATGAAGGATCGCATGGTGGCGATCGCCGCCGAAGAGGGCGTGTTCCTGGATGCGACCTCGCGGGCAGAGCGCGGCTTGCTGACCTATGGGCCGTCGCGGGCAGAGATCGAGCGGGCGCGGACTGAGGGCCGGGCGCCAGAAGAAAGGCTGCGCGAGGGCAAGGCGCTGGAAGATGCTTTGGCGACGATGGCACGCACGGCGGATGCGATGCGCAGTCTGAGCCATGTGGCGGCGCTAACGGGTTTGCCGGAGATTGGTGAAAAGATCGCCAAGGCGGAAGAAACCTTGCGGCGGGGCGGGGTGCTGCAGCCTTTTCCGGGCGATGTGGCTACGGCGGAACGCGCCGATCTGGACCTGCATTTCAGCGGATGGATGGCCGAGGCGGAGGACAAGATCCGAAAGATGCCCGTCGTCACCGAGCGCAAGGACATGCAGGACGAGCTTTATGGCTACGCCATCGACATCGCCAAAGGGTTGGGCGACGCCCGCGGGGCGCAGCTCTTGCAGATGCTGCCGCAGACCAAGCTTTACACGACGGGTCTTGAGGGTGACCGGCTGAAGCAGGGCAAAGAAGCTGTTGACCTGCAGCCAAGTGCCGCGGAACGGCTGAAAACTGACATCGTTAGCAAAGCTGTGGCCTTGGGTCTCAGCAGTGACCGCATGGCCGAGCGGCTGGAAACCGGGGCCGCCAATGCTTGGGAAGAGCGCGATTGGGTGCGCAGTGACTTGTTGGCCCTGTCTGGGCGGCGGCGTGCCGATCTTCGCAACCCGGTCCAAAGCCGGAAGGTCGTCGATGATCTTGAAGGCTTCTATGAAGCGGCAGCCAAGCTGATCGATTACGCTCGAACGCGTGAGGCAGTCTATGAGAACGACCGGTTGCTGCGCGCCCTTGGGTCGATGGGTCGTATCATGCAGTCGGATGGCAAGGTTGAGTTCCGGGGTGATGCGCATGCTGAGCGGTTCGCCGATGAGTTGCGCCAGCGGTATGGCAAAGGTGTCGTGGCAGAACTCGCCAGCGGGCGGACGGAAGCGCTGGCAGAAGACTTCGAGGATGCGGACCAGCGGAAGTGGATCGCGCGGGCGGTTGTTTCGGCGGCCAAGTCGCATGTTGCGCTCGGGCTGACGCTGAAAGAGGCACGCGACGCGGAACGTTGGTTGGCTTCAGTGCCAGAGAGATCAGAGGAGCGAGACTGGGAGCGTTGATCGACGCAATGGGCGGAGAGCGGCCGCTCAAGTGTACACTTGCGACTGTCAACATTGTTCATCAATGAAATGCAGGTAAGCGCGCCTTCAGTGTCAGGGGCGTACTTTGCTGCCAGCTACCGATATAGCTTTGTCTCAAAATCTGAAGCCACCCTTATGTCCTGGTTGCGAAGAGACAGCGCGCCTTAGCGGACGGTACGTCGCATCAGGTAGATGTCCATGATCCACCCATGTTCGGCCCGGGCATTTGCCCTTTGGACCCGGATGGTCTCGGCTGTCGATGTCAACGGACCAGATATAAGAACCTGATTGGGCATGCCCACATAAGCACCCCACCAGATATTGAGTCCAACAGGGTCAATTTCCCCATAGGCTCCGCCGCTATCGAGCATGACCACCATCGTTTCTGCCCCCTCTTGCCAGCCCTTTTCGCGCAGCTGGCGGCCCGTGGTGATGATAACTGGGGCGGCCAGGTCGTTCAGCGGAATGCAATGGGCCGCGCAAAGTGCCTGAATGGCGGTGATGCCGGGAATGACATTCAGGTGCAAAGGCATCTGCCGGTTCAGCCGTTCGGCAATCCGCAGGGTGCTGTCGTACAGCGACGGATCACCCCACACTAGGAAGGCAACATTTCCCGCGCCGGAAGGCAGGTTTGCGTGGATCGAGGCCGCCCAGACAGCTGCAATCTCGTCATGCCAGTCATTCACCCGCGTCAGATAATCAGAGGTTGCGGGGTCGCGGACCGGCAAATCAAAGCTTGCGATCCGTGTGGCCGGATTGGTCACAAAGGACCGGCAAATTTCGAGACGAAGCCCGGCGAGGTCTGCTTTGTCTTCGCCCTTCAGCGGGATCAGAATCAAGTCGGCGGCATTCATCGCCTTGATGGCTTCCATGGTCACATGGTTCGGGTTTCCGGTGCCAATGCCGATCAGGGACAGGTTGATCATGGCTCTAGTCTTCCATCAATGGGCCATACAGGATCAGCGCCGGGGCCGTGCTGACGGCGTCGGCGATCACGGCACCAAGAGAACCGATGGTCGCCCGGGTCAGGCGCTGCTCGGGGTGGCCGACGGCCTCTGCCATCAGCGCGGGGGTCTCGGCCGGCAAGCCGTGATTCATCAGTTCGGTGGCGAGCATGGCAAAAGTGCGCTTTCCCATGAACACCACCGTCGTCGCGGAAGGATCGGCTAAAGCGGCCCAGTTCAGCCCCTCTGGCAAGCCCCCGGTCACATCTGCGCCCGTCACGAACTGCACCCGTCGTGCAGCAAGGCGTCGGGTCAGGGGAATGCCTGCCGCCGCCGCCGCCGCACAGGCAGATGGGACGCCGGGCACAATCTCGAACGCCACTCCAGCGGCGCAGAGCGCGGTGATTTCCTCTTCAAGCCGCCCAAAGATGCCGCTGTCG
Organism: Rhodobacter sp.; assembly: GCA_013824045.1. Taxonomy (GTDB): domain Bacteria; phylum Pseudomonadota; class Alphaproteobacteria; order Rhodobacterales; family Rhodobacteraceae; genus Paragemmobacter. The sequence goes on from PNND01000431.1 coordinate 3,025, forward strand.
CCAGATTTCAGCCGCACGACTCTGGCGCCGGTCAGCGCATGGTCGACCAGCAGGCGGCTGACATGATCCTGCTTCGGCGAGGGCCGCCCAGATCGTTTGCCCACGGCGACCAAATCAGCATCCGGGCGGCAATGCAACAGGATGGGGCCTGCTGAAAGATCGTCGAACAGGACAACATCAGCCTCTGCCAAAAGGCGGGCGGCCTTGATCGTCAAAAGCTCGGGGTCGCCGGGGCCGGAAGACACGAAAGAAACAAATCCGCTGATGGGGAAACCTGTCATGGGGCAACCTCTGGGCTGGCGGGTGAAATCAGGTGAAAGAAGGTGCCGCTGACCCGTCCACCGCCAGCAGTTTGACGACAGGAGCCGGTTTCCGGTACGGGATCACCGTTGGCATCTTCGACAGCGGCAAGCGGCATGTCGGGCTGGTCAAGAATGGTGGCATAGTGGAATTCGTGGCCGCGCAGGCGGGCCATGGACAATGATCCCGGCACGGGATGAAGCGGACGGGCGAGGCGGTATCCAAGATGCATCTTTCGCTTGGCAAAGCTGGTCTCCAGCCCCAAAAGCCCCACCATACGGTGCCGTGCGCCATCCGCCGCAACCAGCCCCGCGCCCAAGGCCATGTAGCCACCACATTCGCCATGGACCGGGCGGGTTTTGGCAAAAGCGGTCATGCCGGTGCGGAAAGCGTTTGCTTCAGCAAGGCGCGCAGCGTGCAATTCGGGATAACCGCCCGGTAGCCAGCAGCAATCTGCGCTTGGATCCGGGGTCTCATCCGCAAGGGGAGAAAACGGAAGGATCGTTGCCCCCTGCGCCCGCCAATCAGCCAGAAGATGCGGGTAGACAAAGGAAAACGCGGCATCGCGGGCAAGGGCGATGCGGCCGCCAGGCGCGGGAACCGGGGCCAAGGGCGACGGCTTCGCCAGCCCGGCGCGTGCCACGGCGCGGATCGCGTCCAGATCGCAATGCGCAGTAACAAAAGCGGCGGCTTCGGCAAGAATGGTTCGCAGCCGCGGCAACTCTTCGGCCTGCACCAGACCAAGATGACGCTCTGGCAGGGCTATGGATGACCGGCGCGGCAGGGCACCCAGAACCGCAATGCCAGCGGCGTCCATCCCGGCCCGCACCAGGGCCTCATGCCGCGGCGATGCGACCTTGTTCAGGATCACGCCAGCCAGATGCAAGCCAGGACGAAAACTTCCAAGGCCCGCGGCGACCGCAGCCGCTGTTTGTGCCTGCCCAGAAACATCCAGAACCGCAATGACCGGCCAGCCTATCAACCCTGCCACATCGGCGCTTGCGCCCATGCCCGTTTCGCCCGCCCGCGCCACCCCGTCGAAAAGCCCCATCGAGCCTTCGGCAATCACCAGATCTGCGTCGCTCGCCGCACCAGTCAGCCCAATCAGGCGATCTGCAGCCATGGCCCAACTGTCAAGATTGACCGACGGCCGGCCGGCTGCAGCCGCATGAAACGCAGGATCGATGTAATCCGGCCCGCATTTGAAGGGCTGCACCGCCAACCCTGATGCGCGAAAGGCGGCAATCAGCCCCAACGTCACCGTGGTCTTGCCGGTGCCCGACGCGGGGGCCGAGATAAGAAGACCGGGAACGGTCATTCCGGAAACCGTGGCTCGGTGCCAACGGGGCGATAACGCCGGTCGTAGTCGCCGGCATAAAGACGGCTTTCCGCAAAGCCTTCTGCCCCCAGGGCATGGCCAACAAGGATAAGAGCCGTGCGTTCGCCATCGCCGATGCTGGTTTCCACCGTCCCAAGCGTGGCACGGACCACCTTCTGATCGGGCCAGCTGGCGCGAAACACCACAGCAACCGGGCAATCGGCTCCGTAACTTGGCAGCAGACGCGCCACGACATCAGGCAGCACATGCACCGACAGATGAATAGCCAGCGTCGCACCAGTGCGGGCAAAGTTTTCCAGCGTCTCGCCGTCGGGCATCGCAGAGGCCCGACCCGAGGTCCGCGTCAGGATCACCGATTGCGCCACACCGGGCAACGTCAGCTCGGCTCCCAGAACGGCGGCGGCGGCGGCAAAAGACGGGACACCGGGCGTTACGTCATAGGGAATGCCCAACGCGCGCAACCGGCGCAATTGTTCCCCCATCGCAGACCAGATCGACAAATCCCCGGAATGAAGCCGCGCCACATCCTTTCCCTCAGCATGGGCGTTGGCAATTTCGGCGATGATGTCGTCAAGGCTCATCGGAGCGGTGTTGATGATCCTCGCACCCGGCGGGCAATGGGACAAAAGCGCCCCGGGCACCAGCGACCCCGCGTAAAGGCAAACCGGGCAAGCCGCGATCAGATCGCGGCCGCGCAGCGTGATAAGGTCAGCAGCGCCGGGTCCGGCACCAATGAAATGAACGGTCATGGAGTGGGGTCCTTTGTTTCAGCCATGGCACAGGTCGCCATGCCATCCGGCGCGCATCTGCGCGCCACGGTTATCTTCGCGCCGGGGCCTGCTACGACCAAAGCAGCGGCTTCGCTGACCGATCCGGTGCCATGCAAAGCCTGAATCCGTGAGGATTGGGTTGGGGTTGCGATGCCGCGCACCGTGGCAGCGATTACCGGAAGCCCGCGTTCCAAGGCCAAAGCCTGAAGACGGGGGGCCGCAATCTTTTCGGGCAGGCTGGCAAGCGCATCCACCCTGCCACCGATGGCTTCCACCGCCGTCAGCACAGCACGCAGGCTGCTGAGGGGAGCGTCCGTGCGAAACCCGATGCCCGCCACTCTCATTTTACCCCCCGCCATTGCACGACGGGCCGCGCGGCCCGCCAATCGCGAAAGCGGCCAAGGGGGGTGGCCTCGGCCAGATCCAGCCGCAAAAGCTGGCCGCCGTGGCGGTGGTGCAGGTCTGCCAGCACGGCCTCGGTTTCCAGCGTCACGCCATTGGCGACGATGCGGCAGCCTTGGGGCATGAGGGGCCAAAGTGCCGCATGCAGCGCCGCATCGCCCCCGCCTCCGATGAAAACGGCGTCTGGGGCAGGCAAACTTTCCATTCGCTCTTGCGCCATGGCATGCAGGGCGGTCAGCCGATGGGCAACGCCAAAGTGTTCGGCATTCGCGCGAATGTTTTCAACCCGGTCAGCCCGTGCCTCAAGACAAAAGGACCGACCGCCTGCCAGACACCATTCCACCGAAACCGACCCCGAGCCGCCACCGATGTCCCAAAGGGTATCGCCCGGACGGGGAGCAAGGGCAGACAGGGTCATCGCGCGGATCGGCGCTTTGGTGATCTGGCCATCGGATTGGAAAAGATCATCCGGCAGGCCAAAGCCGCGCGGCAGACCTGCGTCGTGCGGCAAGTCTGATCCGTCGATTGCCAAGGCCACGGGCGCTTCGATATCTGACCAACCGGCCCCTTGACGTATCCGTTCGCGCGGCCCGCCAACCGCCTCGCAGACCGTCAAACGTGCCTTGTCAAACCCATTGGCCTGCAACCATTCTGCCAGCTCTGCGACTGCGGCCCCATCTCGCAGGGTGGCAATCACCCGAACGCCCCGCGCCAGCACTGGGCGCAGACGCACGAAGGGCGCGGCATGCAGGCCAAGGCAGTGGCTGTCTTCCAGCCGCCAGCCGAGCCGGGCGGCAATCAGCGAAAACACCCCGGCGACCGGAAAGGCCTGCCATTCATCTGGCCGCAGACGTGCTGCAATCGAGCCCCCTGCGCCAAACCAGAAGGGATCTCCTGAAACCAGCATGGCGACCCGCGCCGTCCCGCGCAGCGCCAAAAGTGGAGCCAGATCAAACGGCACCGGCCATTCTCGCCCGCGACTGCCCAGCCCTGCCAATTCCAGATGGCGCGGCGCACCAAACACGACTTCGGCCTGATCCAAAGCGTCGCGGCTTGCGCTTCCCAGCCCCGGTGGTCCATCTTCGCCCAGACCGATAATCGCAAGCCAAGGCCTAAACATGACGCGCATCCTTGTTCTGGGCGGCACCACAGAGGCCAGCCGTCTGGCCCAGGCCTTGTCTGAGGCAAGGGTGGATGCGGTCTTTTCCTACGCCGGGCGCACCAACGATCCGGTTGCCCAGCCGCTTCCCACCCGCATCGGCGGTTTTGGCGGCGTGATGGGGCTGGAGGCATATCTGACCCACGAGGGTATAACCCATGTGGTCGACGCCACCCACCCCTTCGCCTCCCAGATGAGCCACAATGCCGTGACCGCCTGCGCCTCGACGGCCACACCGCTGATCGTGCTGGAGCGCGCGGCATGGGCGGCGGGCCCCGGCGATGACTGGCACTCCGTTCGCGATATTGATGCAGCCGTAGATGCCTTGCCCGATGTTCCGGCGCGGGTGTTTCTGGCCATTGGCAAACAGACACTGGCACCCTTTGCCGCCAAGCCGCAGCACCATTACCTGATGCGTCTTGTCGACCCGCCCGCTGGCCCTTTGCCCCTGCCAAGGGCCAGCGTGGTGATTGCGCGTGGCCCGTTTGACATTGCAACCGACACCGCGCTGATGCAAGCCCATTCCATCTCGCACATTGTCGCCAAGAACGCAGGCGGCGCGGGGGCCGAGGCCAAGCTTTTCGCCGCCCGCGCCCTGCATCTGCCGGTTATCCTGATCGACCGTCCCGCGATGCCGCCCCGAAAGGTGGTCGCCACGGTGGCCGCGGTGATGGATTGGATCGGTCATGTCGCAACCGAGCGCGGCGTATAAACCCAACGACCGACGCGCCGGGTTGACTCATTGCCGACGATGACGACGGTTTGCATGTCGGCCATCTCGGGCACCGCTTCGGCCAGGGGCACACAGCCAATCGCCTCATCCGGGCGGCTGACTGCCCGAGCGAAAAGGATCAGCCGTTCAGGCTCACACTCTTCGCGCAGGATGTCCAACACGCGGGCAAACTGGTGCGGGCGGGACTTTGAACGCGGGTTGTAAAAGGCCATCGCAAAGCCACCTTGGGCAGCGTGGCGTAACCGACGCTCCACCTCGGCAAAGGGCTTTAGGTTGTCAGAAAGGTTTATGGCGCAAAAGTCATGGCCCAAGGGCGCACCAGCCCGCGCGGCAGCGGCAAGCATGGCGGTGATGCCGGGCAGGATACGGATATCCGTTTCATGGGCGCTAGGCCGGGCCTCCAAGGCCTCGAACAGGGCAGAGGCCATGGCAAAAACCCCTGGATCACCAGAGGAAACGATCACAACCTTGCGCCCCTGCGCTGCGAGATCCAGTGCAAACTGGGCGCGGTCCAACTCTACGCGGTTGTCGGACGGGTGCAATGAAAGCCCCGCGCGGGGGGTGATACGGGCGACGTATGGAATATAGCCGACCACATCGGTCGCCTCGGCCAGGGTCGCAGTGACTTCGGGTGTCACCAAAGCCTCGTCCCCCGGACCAAGACCAGCGACAGCAATCCACCCAGCGCTCATTCTGCCGCCTCTGCAACCGGACGGCGGCCGTGGCCATGCACCAGAACAATCGCAAAGTAAGGGCAATCATCCGCATCGAGTTCGGCCAAAGACTGCAGTCGCTGCCCCGGCATTGTCCCGCGCTCGACCAGCCAGGCATCCGCCAACCGCCCAGCCGTCGCCAAAGCCCGCCGCACGCGCGGCAGGTTGCGCCCGGTCTTCATGATCGCCAACGCGTCCGAGCCTTTCATGTGCCGCACAAGATCATCCTCGGGCAGCGTGCCCATCAGCACCGTCAGCACATCATCGCCCCATGTGATCGGCTGACCTGTGGCATGCCAGCAACCCACCATGCCGGGAATGCCGGGGATTACATCAACCGGCACAACATCTTTCAGCCGAACATAAAGATGCATGAAAGATCCGTAGAAAAAGGGGTCTCCCTCGCACAGGACAACCACCTCTTCGCCCGCCGCTGTCAGCGCCTGAAACCGCGCTGTCCATTCGTCATAAAAGGCGGCGAGAAGCGCGTTATACTCGGGGCAGTCGAAGGGAATTTCGGTCGTGACCGGGTATTCCATTGCGTGTTCAATGACGCCGGGGGCAAGCATCCCGTCCACAATGCGCCGCGCCTGACCCTGCCGACCGGCCTTGCGGAAATAGGCGATGTGGTGAGCTGCCCGAATGATCCGGTCAGACCGGACCGAGATCAGGTCCGGATCGCCCGGGCCAAGGCCTGCACAAATGATGCGTCCGACGGGGGCCATGGTCATTCCTTCCGGCTGGCAAGAGCGTTGACGGCAGCGACGGTGATGGCTGACCCCCCAAGCCGGCCCTGAACGATCACGGCAGGACACGGCGGCGCCGCCATCAGAGCATCTTTCGATTCCGCTGCCCCGATAAAGCCCACCGGACAGCCAATGATCGCGGCGGGGCGCGGGCAATCGGGATCTTCCAGCATGTTCAGAAGATGGAAAAGCGCAGTCGGCGCATTGCCTATGGCCACGATTGCACCCGCCAGATGCGGTCGCCACAATTCAACAGCCGCGGCCGAACGGGTGGTGCCGAGTTTCGCCGCCAATTCGGGAACCGAAGGGTCATGAAGCGTGCAGATCACCGCATTTCCGGCAGGCAGGCGGGGGCGGGTGATGCCCTCGGACACCATCCGCGCATCGCACAGAATGGGGGCGCCGGCTTCGAGTGCGGCCCGCGCCGCGACCGCCATGCCGGGAGTAAACTGGACGTAACGCTCCAACCCGACCATGCCGGCGGCGTGGATCATGCGGACGGCGACCACCTCTTCTTCCTGCGTGAAGCGGGCCAGATCGGCCTCGGCCCGGATCGTCGCGAAGGACTGGACGTAGATCGCTGCGCCATCGGTTTCGTAGAGATGCGGCATCAGAACTGTCCTTTCAGATCAAGTGCATCGGAGGCCAAGCCCCGCACTTCGGGGGGATCAAAAGCGTGGCCATCGCGGATCAGGTCAAAGCCCGCGCCAGTGGCCACAAGGGTCAGATCGGCGCGGCCCGGATGGGCGCAGCCTTTGGCACAACCCGAGACATGCAGGCGCTTGCCAATTGGCACATCCAAAGCCAGCCTGGCCGCAAGGGCGCGCACTGGGGCATGCGCCTGCAAACAGGCGGGCGCGCCCGAGCAGGCCTCGACCCGGCGGATCGGATCAGCGGCGTCAAGAAGCAGCCCCGGCAGATCGGGCAACGCGCGCAGACCCTCGATCATGAGCATCCGCCAAGGCGTGATACGCAGGGCCCCAAGCGGGGCGAGCTGGGCCAGCGTTTCGGCCGCCATCTGGCCAAAGGCAAAGCCGACCAAGGCGCCGTTGGACACCAGCCCCGGCGCAGCGACAAACCGAGCGGCGGCAGGCGCGACACGGCCCGACAAAGCGCCTTGCGGCATGACGCCCTGACCAATCAGGGCTGACATCCGGCCACGGCCACCCGTCACACCACCGGCAGACACAAACCAATGTGCCAGCTCAATCGCCGCTTTGACGGCATCGCTTTCCGCCACTGGCGCGCCGAGCGTCGCTGCCTCGCAGCGGATCAGCATATCTCCGCCCTTGGCGCGTTCCAGCCGGATATCGCCCGCGATGCCGCCAAAAACCGGCGTGGGGCCAGTATCGACGACAAAACCGAACTTGCCCGGCAAGGGCGGCATTTGCGCCATTGCCGCCCCAAGTCGTGCGACCAAGGCATCGGTGCCCGCATCGGCAAAAGGAGTAACCAAGATGTTCCGCCGCGCCTCATCGCTGGCGTCCGCGTCAATCAGACCCAAGGCGCGCAGGTCGGCAATCAGGTCGGCATGCGCCGCCTCGCCAACACCGCGCAGCTGAAGATTGCCGCGCGCCGAAAGGTCGATCAGCCCATTGCCATACTTGCGCGCTGCCGCTGCAATGCCCGAAGCTTGCATCTGGGTCAGCCGCCCCCCCATCGGACGCACCCGCACCACCAGCCCGTCGCCCGACATCATCGGCCGCAGGGCACCGGGGCACCAGCCTTGCACCTGGAAGACCGGTTTGGTCACATCCCGCCCTCCAAAGTGGCCGCAATCGAGTTGCGGCGCGTCACCCAAAGCCCGGCGTCGGCCAGGCGCTGAAACAGATCGCGCAATGCGGCAAGGGCAGCAGGATTTTCGCGCGCCATAAACGCCGTAAGATCGTCACGTCCAAGGGTGGCTTCGTGATAAAGGTCGAAAAGATGCGGCGGCACCACGCCTGCAAGATGGGCAAAGGCCGCCATGTGGTCAGCCGTTGCCGCAATCTCGGCCGCCCCCCGGAATCCGTGGGTCATCATGGCGTCGGCCCAGGCCGGATCGGCAGCTCGGGCGCGCACGACACGGGCGATTTCTTCGGTCATTGACCGCGCGCGGGGGCGGTCGGGTTGGGTAGCGTCAAGGTGGTAAAGGGCCGGCTTCGCGGCCCCCAAGCGGGCAAGGGCTGCAGCAAAGCCTGCCTCGTGGGCCGCGTAATCGGCGGCCAGCAGCACATCGCTTTCGGTCAGGTCCTGCGCGTGGACAAAGCTGTCGGCCCTGCGAAGCCGCGCCTCCAACCCGGCACGATCATCGCGGCTTTGACCGTCAAGGCCAATCGCCCAGGACGAAGCGGCAAGCCACGCCTCGCCCGCCGCTGCCCGCGCCTCGGGTGTAAACGCGTCCAGCGCGACCCCCATCCCAAGCCCGTATTGACCCGGTTTTGGCCCATAAACCCGCGCCGTGCGGGTGGCGTAAGGGTTATCGGCCGCCGTTTCTTCGCGGTCAGCCAGCATCGCGACCCCGGTTTCAAAAAGGGTCGCCAAACCCGGAAACACATCACGAAACAGGCCCGAGACCCGCAAAGTCACATCAATACGCGGCCGGTTCAGCAGGGTCAGCGGTACGACTTCGACCCCTGACACTCGGCCGGACCCGACATCCCAGACCGGTGCCAGGCCCGCCAGATGCAGCGCCATGGCGAATTCTTCGCCCGCCGTGCGCATGGTGGCGCTGCCCCAAAGATCGACCACAAGGCCCTGCGGCCAATCACCCTGATCCTGCAACGCCTTTCGCAACAGCTCTTCGGCAAGTTTGACGCCTTGGGTATGGGCGGCGCGACTGGGCACCGCCCTTGGGTCTACCGCGTAAAGATTGCGCCCCGTCGGCAGCACGTCCGACCGCCCGCGCGCCGGACTGCCCGCAGGGCCCGCCGCCACGCGCTTTCCATCCAATGCCGCCATAAGCCCCGCGCGCTCTTCTGCTCCACAGGCACCTTGGCCGTAAATATGCAGACCCTCGCCGTATTGGCTTTCCTTGATGTCGCAAACGAAACGGTCGATCTGGGCGATGGCCTCTGCCGCACTGGCGCCGGGCAACAGGCCCAGATCATCCTCGACCCCGACACTTTTCGCCTCGGCCCGGATTTCTGAAATCAGCCGGGTGCGGCGCGCAGGGTCAAGCCCGTCAGCGGTGGAGTATTCGTCAAGTAACCGCTCCAACCCCCGGATTCCGCTGGGCAAGCTTGCCGCGCGAAGGGGTGGCGGCAGGTGACCCAGCGTCAGCGCGCCGATGCGGCGCTTGGCTTGGGCTGCCTCGCCGGGATCATTGACGATAAAGGGATAGATCACCGGCAGATCGGCGGTCAGAACCTCGGGCCAGCAGGTGTCCGACAGGGCGACAGACTTGCCCGGCAGCCATTCCAGTGTGCCATGCGCGCCCATATGGACCAGCGCCTGCAAGCCAAGCGACTGTAACATCAGGTAAAACGCCACATATCCGTGCCGCGGCACGCGGGCGAGATCGTGATAGTCACCGTCACGCGCGGCACGCTCTCCCCGTTCGGGTTGCAAGGCGATCAAGGCGTTTCCAGCCCAGGTCGCAGCAAAGCGAAAGCAGCCATTTTCGCAGATCGGATCGTTTTCGGGGGCCCCCCAGGCTGCGTGAAGGTCTTGCTGTAGCTGTTCTGGCAGGTCGCAGAGCGCTTTGCGATACGCCGTCAAGGGCCAGTCGATTTTTTCTCGGCCAAGGGCGGCGGCAAACTTTTTTCCCGCCACCGCATAGCCCGCATCCGCCAGTTCCGTCAAAAGCGCTTCGGTTGAGGCCAAGGCATCAAGGCCGACGGCATGGGCCATTTGCCAATCTCGACCGGGATAGGTCGACAAAACCACGGCCAGCCGCCTTGCAACCCGCGGCGTCTCGGCCAGCCGCTGCCAACCCTTGACCCGCGAAACCACGGCGGCCAGCCGGGCCTCGTCAGAGCGATGAGTAAAGCGGGAAAACTGCAGATCCGGGTCGCGCTTTCCGGGGGATTTGAACGAAAGAAGGCCCGCAAAAAGCCTCCCGTCAACCTCGGGCAGCACGACGTGCATGGCCAGATCGGCCGGCGAAAGACCGCGGTCCGAAGCCAGCCAATCCCGCCGTCGGGTCGTTGTCAGCGCCACTTGAAAAACCGGGCACGTTGCGGCGTCAAAGGGCGTCGCGCCATCTTCCCCACGGGCAGAAAAGGCGGTGGCATTGATGATGGCAAGTGGGGGGTTGGCGGCAAGCTGCGGGGCAAGCCAATCGGCAAAGCCGGGGGTTTTGAGCGAAGGGGCAAAGAGGCCAAAGGCGGCGATCCCTTTGGCCCGGAAGGCGCGGATCAGGGCGTCCACCGGGTCAGTATCTGCTGACGTAAGGTAGCTGCGGTAAAAGCTGACAAGGACATGGGCCCCCTTGGGCGGGGCCGGAACCACGCCGTTGTCTGGATCGTAAAACCCCATATCGGGCAAGCGCTTGTCACCCAGAACCGGGCCCGCATAAAGCCCTGCAGCCAGTGCAAGCTGCGCAAGGGCAGCCTGCGCCGCCACAGCGCCGCCTGTGTCGCAAAGGGCCTGCAACCTCCGCAAAGTCGAGATCGGCAAGGTCGAGAGCGCATCAAGGTTTGGGTCCGGCCGTCCGTCGGCAGGCAACACAGCCAGCGCGATTCCCTTGCGCCGCGCCAGATCCTGGACCGATGCGATGCCATAGGGCCAATAGGCCTCGCCTCCGATCAGGCGGATCAGAATTGCCTTGGCCCCCGACAGGGTGCGTTCGATATAGGTATCGACGGAAACCGGGTGCTTCAGCGCGATGATGTTCTGCAGCCGCAGGGAAGGCAGTTTACGCTCAGCTCGGTGCCAGCCCGCCGCAAAAGCGCCAAGGTCACTGTCCGAAAACGACAAAACGACCAGATCGGCCGGATCCTGAGCGGGATCATAAGGCGCTTCGGCGGCTTCCAGGCCCTGGGTTTCGCGAAAGACGACGTGCATTGATGTGACCCTAGCCTTTCCCCTTGGGGACAGGACGGCAAGCCCACCCACCCCATCCCTTTGGCAGGGAAGATGACCGCCAATGGTTCAGGGCGCGGGTCACGGATCAAGCACCCAGAACGGCGCGGATGGCGGCCGGGTCGATATCGTGATGTTCGGCAATTACCACCAGCTGCGTTTGACGCGGAGAAGTACCCCAAGGCCGGTCAAACTGATGGCGCACGCGGGCGCCCACCGCTTGCACCAGCAAACGCATCGGCTTGCCCTGAACCGCGACATAACCTTTGACGCGCAGAACGTGCTGTTCGTCCGCCAACCGCTGGATGCGGGCGACAAGGTCTTCGATGTCGGCGATTTCGGGCAAATCAATCACCACGCTGTCAAAATCGTCATGCTCGTGGTCATCATGGCCGTCGTGATGGCTGGGGCGTGCAGCCAGATCATCCTCGGCAGCGGCGTTGAGCCCCAGAATGACACGCGGATCAATGGTGCCATCCGTGACGGTCAGAATGGGCAGCGCACGCGGCAGTTCCGACTCGATCAGCGCCCGCGCGGCGGCAATGCCAGCCTCGCCCGCAAGATCGGCCTTGGTCAAAAGGACAATGTCAGCGCAGGCGATCTGATCTTCGAACACCTCGGATAGGGGCGTCTCGTGGTCCAGACTGTCATCCGCGGCGCGCTGAGCATCGACCGCCGCAACATCGGGCGCAAACCGGCCAGCCGCCACCGCCTCGGCATCGGCAAGCGCCACTACCCCATCAACCGTAATGCGCGAGCGGATCGCAGGCCAATCAAAGGCCTTCAACAGCGGCTTGGGCAAGGCCAGACCCGAGGTCTCGATCAAGATATGGTCGGGGCGCTGCGGCATGGCCATCAGGGCCTCGATCGTCGGGATGAAGTCATCGGCAACCGTGCAGCAGATGCAGCCGTTGGCCAGCTCTACAATGTTTTCCACCGGGCAATTGGCATCGGCACAGGATTTCAGAATATCGCCATCGACGCCCACGGTGCCGAATTCATTAACAAGAATAGCCAACCGCTTGCCCTGCGGGTTCTGCATCAGGTGACGGATGAGCGTGGTCTTGCCCGAACCCAGAAAGCCGGTGATGACGGTTACGGGGATTTTGGTCAGATCGGTCATTCAAATCTCCATCGCGGGGAAAATCGGGGGAATCCGGGCAAGGCTTTGCTTGCGAAAGATGACGGGCCGGTCGCGCCATGGCACAAGACCATCATCGGTGGCAGCATAAAGCCCCGCGCCGCGCAGGATTTCGGCCGCATCAGCCGCGGTCATCCGACCGTAGACATAAGACCATCCCCCAGGCTTGCTCAGCGCGATGGAACAGCCGTGATCGCAGGCGGAAAGACATTCCGCGGCCTTGATGGTGACGCCTTCCGGCGCGCCAGCGGCAAGAAGGCTTTCATGCAACCGTTTGCCGGGACAGGCTTCGCCCTCGGGCACCGGTTGACCGGCGCGGCAGGTGGTGCAGACGTGCAGTACAGTGCCCATATTCGCGTCCCACAAGGCGCAAGGGGCGGGCCAACGGTTCGGGCATACATGCCCAATACCAGAAGGTTACGGAACACCCCGTCCGCGCGTTTCAATCGTGGCTCTGGCAGGTCTCCCGGCTTGCGGATATCGGGGCGCGGCGTCTGCCTTGCCCCGGCGCCCTGCCCGCCTTCCCGAACCTTGCGGCCAGTGGCATTGGACAGACCTTTCCGGTCACGGTCGCGGGGGCGGCTGCGCTTCGGAGTTGCAACGCAAGGCGTCGCAAATCCTGTCGCGTTCCCTTTTGGCCTGCCCTAAGACAGGTACCAGCGCCTATGCCTCCACCTGTGGCACATCGCAGGCGTTGTCAAGGAAAAGGAAGCGCCATGATGGATGACACAAACGACATCGCCGCCCCGACCAAGGGCGAGGGCGAGGACCTTGCACGCCACGCCGCCAAGATGGCCAAGAAAAAGGCCGCGCGCGACAAGATCATGGCAGGAAAGTCTGGCGAAAAGGGGCTGGTGATCGTCCATACCGGAGCGGGCAAAGGCAAGTCGTCATCTGGTTTTGGGATGATTCTGCGATGCATTGCCCATGGCATGCCCTGCGCTGTCGTACAGTTCATCAAAGGCGCATGGGACACGGGTGAACGCCGTCTTATCGAAGGAAACTTCAGCGGGCTGTGCCAATTTCATGCTATGGGCGAAGGCTTTACCTGGGAAACCCAGGACAAGACCCGCGACATCGCCGCCGCGCGTGCCGGCTGGGAAAAAGCCAAAGAGCTGATCCGCGACCCTGCCATCCGCTTCGTGCTTTTGGACGAAATCAACATCGCGCTGCGATACGACTATCTGGACCTGGACGAGGTGCTGACCTTCCTGCGCGACGAAAAACCACCGCTGACCCATGTTTGCCTGACGGGGCGCAACGCCAAGGAAGCCCTGATCGAGGCCGCAGACCTTGCCACCGAGATGACGTTGTTAAAACACCCGTTCCGCTCGGGCATCAAGGGTCAGGCCGGGGTCGAGTTTTGATGCGGGGCCATTTTTTTCAGATTGGCGAAAACGACCCCGCCAGAGGTCAGCCATGAAAGCCTTGATGGTTCAGGGCTGCGGGTCAAACGTAGGCAAGTCGATGCTGGTGGCTGGGCTCTGCCGCGCGGCGCGGCGCAGGGGGCTGACGGTCGCGCCGTTCAAGCCGCAAAACATGTCGAACAATGCCGCGGTAACGGCGGACGGCGGCGAAATCGGGCGGGCGCAGGCCTTGCAGGCCCTGGCTTGCGGGTTGGAACCGGTGACGGACATGAACCCGGTGCTTCTGAAGCCCGAGTCCGAAGTTGGCGCGCAGGTGATCGTGCAAGGCAAGCGGCTGACCACAACGCGGGCACGGGATTACGCCGTGTTGAAACCAAAGCTGTTGGGCGCGGTGCTGGAGAGTTTCCAACGCCTCAGATCCGCGCATGATCTGGTCATCGTCGAGGGCGCGGGCAGTCCGGCCGAAGTGAACCTGCGGGCGGGTGACATTGCCAACATGGGCTTTGCCCGTGCCGCCGACGTGCCGGTTGTGCTGGCAGGCGACATCGACCGGGGCGGCGTGATTGCCCAGCTGGTGGGCACCAAGGCCGTGATGGATCCCGCAGATGCCGCGATGGTTGCAGGGTTTCTTGTCAACAAATTTCGCGGCGACCCGCGACTTTTCGATGACGGCTATCGCTACATTGAAAGCCACACCGGATGGCGCGGGTTCGGGGTTTTGCCCTGGTTCGGGCAGGCGCATCTCTTGCCGGCAGAAGATGCCCTGGACATCGCTTCGGGTCCACGAACGGACGGGATCACCATTGCCTGCCTGACGCTGTCACGGATTGCCAATTTCGACGATCTTGATCCTTTGAAGGCCGAACCGGGCGTCAATCTGGTGATGGTGCGCGCGGGCGAGGCTGTTCCGGGCGATGCGCGGCTGGTCATTCTGCCTGGATCAAAATCAACGCGCGGAGATATGGCCTTTCTGCGCGCCCAAGGGTGGGACATTGACCTTGCGGCCCATCTGCGGCGGGGCGGGCATGTCTTGGGCATTTGCGGTGGATATCAGATGCTTGGGCATCGCGTGTCAGACCCCGAGGGCATAGAAGGCCCGGCAGGTGACACGGCGGGGCTGGGGCTTCTTGATGTGGAAACCGTGATGACCCCAATGAAGCGCCTTTCGCGCGTGACCGCCACCCATATTGCCAGCGGTATGCCGGTTGAAGGTTATGAGATCCACATTGGTCGCAGCGATGGACCCGATTGCAGACGTCCTTTTGCGCTGGTGGACGGCCAGCCCGAAGGTGCGATCCGCGCCGATGGTCGGGTGACAGGCAGCTACCTGCACGGGCTTTTCCATCAGGACGCCTTTCGGGCGGCTTATCTGGCGGGGCTGGGCATTCACACAGCCCCTCGCCGGCACGGGGCCGAAATCGAGGCGGTTCTGGATGCGCTGGCCGACCATCTGGAAGCGCATCTTGATGTGCCGGGGCTTCTGGCCTTGGCGCGTTAGGGGCGCAAGGCGTTCTCCAACCTCTGCCATTCGGCCTCGGGACCCGGCAAGCCAAGCCGCAGAAGCGTTTCCGACCAGGGGAAAATCCGGCTCCAGATCTTGTGGTGGGCAAGCTTGTCTTGCGCCGCCTTGGCGTTGCCTGTTTCGTAAAGTCGGAACAACTCTGTCCCGCCCGCCAACCGCCACCCCGCGCTCAGCGCCAAAACGTCGGCGCGGGCCGCGTCAGCCGCCAGCTGGGCACGCATGGCATCGGCCCATGCATGATCGGCCAAGGCTTTGGTGCCGATTTCAAGGGCGGGGCCAGAGGTTGGCCAAGGCCCGCTCATCTGCGTCAAAGCGGCGATCTCCTCGGCGGTGCCGAAGGCAAAGCCCAATCGCAGCCCGGCCAGCCCGTAAAACTTGCCGAAAGAGCGCAGGACCAACAGGCCAGCGCGCCCTGCATGAGGCAAAAGCGACAGCGCAGGTGTCACGTCGCCAAAGCTTTCATCGACGACCAACAGACCGACTTGCCCAACCAGCACCAGAAGGGTTTCGGGCGAAAACTGGCGGCCATCGGGGTTGTTGGGGTTGACGACAACGGCCAGATCCGCGCCCTGCAGCCCGGCCAGATCCGGGACAGTCTTGGTCTGCCAGCCTTCTGCCTCAAGGCAGGCCGCATGTTCGTTATAGGTCGGACCAAGCACCGCAGCGCGGCCAATCGGGCGCAGGCGCGGCACCAGTTGGATCGCGGCTTGCGCCCCGCCAAGCGCGACGCCAGCGGAACCGGGATTTGCGCCCCATGCCGCGGACGCCCGGGCGACCAGACCAGCCTGTGCCGCCTTGGTCGGCAAGTTGCACCACGCGCCAGCGGACAGGGCAGGCACGGGCCAGGGGCGTCGGTTGATGCCGGTGGAAAGGTCTATCCAATCCCCCTGCCCGTAAACCTTTGTCGCCTGATCGAGATTCCCACCGTGATCGCGCATTTCGTTCCCCGTCATGCCCCGCAGGTAGCCAACTGATGGACGCCTCGCAAGCCCGCTTCGCGCAAACGCGCCGCTGCCTGCGTCGGCACTTGTCCGGGGCGGAATATCAACGCGCGGGCGGCACCGGAATGCGAAATAGCAAAGCCCAGTGCGCCAAGATCGCAGGCCAAGGCTTCGGTCGGGTCACCCAAAGGGCCGCGCCGGGAAAGACATCGCCGCGCGCTTTCACTGGCAAGAGCGGCGCAGTGCGCAAGATCGCCGCCCGTTTGCCATGCCGTCACCAGGTCGGAAATGTCGTCATAGTCCTGATCGCCGGCGCGGGTCGGGCGCGGTGGCCCCCAGAACCCGGCCAAAAGATGCGCCCGGGGTTGGGCGGGCAATTCCCCCAGAACCAGACCCAGGCGCGGTGCCCAAAGCAGTCGGGCAGGCAAAGGATACATCAAGGGATCGCTCGCCCCTTCTGCCGCTATGCAGGCCCGCGCCAGCACCTCGGGCGCAAAGCCGACACCTGCCGCGGCCAGAAGCCCGGCGGTGGACATGCCGGTTCCCATCCCCGGCGGATAGGGCAGACGCAAGAACGTCCGGCTTTGAATTGGCCCAAGGGTGCGGCCAAAGCGGGCCAGAACGGCAGACGGCAAAGCACCATGGCCGATCGCATGGCAGGCAAGCGCGCGCGCCGGGTGCCGCCATGCAGTCAATGCCACGCCCTTTGGCATGAGCGTCACCAGCGCCAAAGGCCCTTGCGGCCCCAGACGGCCTTGCAGCCATTCCCCGAAATGACAGGGCAGAAAGATCGGGCCTTCAGCCCGCATGCTGACCCCAGCCTTCGTGGTAGATCAGATCATCCAAAGGCAGGCGCCGCGCCCAGCCTTTGGCCTGCAATTCCGGTTCGGTGTGAAGTTCATCAACATGGCCAAGGCACAGCCATGCAACAGGGCTGACATGATCGGGCAAGCCCAGAATGTCGCGCAGGTCTTCGCGGTGAAAGATGCTGACCCAGCCCACGCCAATCCCCTCGGCTCGGGCGGCGAGCCACAGATTCTGCACCGCGCAGACGGTGGAAAAGAGGTCCATCTCGGGCTGATGGGTGCGACCCAGCACCACCGGCCCGCCGCGCGTGTGATCGCAGGTGATGCACAGGCTGACCGGGGCCTGAAGAATGCCTTCCAGCTTCAGCGTCGAATACAGCGGGCGTGTGGTGTCGGGAAACATGGCGCAGGCCTCGGCATTGGCGCGGGCAAAGGCGGCTTGCGCGCTGGCCTTCACGGCAGCCGACCGGATCAGGATGAAGTTCCACGGCTGTGACAGCCCGACCGACGGCGCGTGATGCGCCGCCATGAGCAAGCGGCGCAAGGTGGGCTCGTCGATCGGGCGATTGGTGAACTGGCTGCGGACATCCCGACGCGAGTGGATGGCGCGATAGACCGCAGCCCGCTCGTCCGGCGCAAAAGGGCCGGCGGGCTGCAATTGTGTCTCGGCGAAATCGGCATCTGACATGATATTCCCCTTGGCGGAAAACAGGGGCGACCGCCGGCCTTCGGCTGCCCCGGTTTCGTCTGGCCGGTCTTCTGACTTGGCTTCTCAAGAGGACGCGCCTTCCCGAACCTTGCGGCCAGTCGCATCTGCGACCCCCTCTGCCTTACAGCGTTGGGCACGTTGTGGAGTTGCACCACATTCCCGATTCTCCCCACGCAAGCAGGGCACCAGACCATGCCCGCATAGACTATGCTTGTGCGGCGGGCAACAGGTTGGGCCCATCGTTCGCCATGCCGGTCGGGTCTAGCAGGGCAAGCAATGCGTCCACGTTGCGCGGCATCGCGCAACCGCGAGGGCACAGGCCGCGGGCCTGAGCTGCGCGCCACACTTCGACCAGAACCGAAGGGCGCAATCCCGCCCGCGCCAGCAACTCAGGGTCAGACAGCATCACATCTGCCGGGCCCTGAGCCAAGACTGAGCCGTCGCGGAACAGCGCCACATCGTCGGCTAGCGATTGGGCAAGCTCGATGTCATGGGTTGAAAACACCAGCGTCATGCCGCGCTGGCCAAGCAGCTGCAACACGGCGATCAGTTGATCTGCGCCTTCGCGGTCCAGCCCCGCAGTCGGCTCATCCAGCAAGAGAACCTCCGGCTCCATCGCCAAGGCGCCCGCTATTGCCACCCGCTTTTTCTGCCCACCGGAAAGCAGATGCGGCGAACGCGTCGCCAGATCGGCGATGCCCATGGCCTTTAGCGCGTTTTCAACCCGAGAGCCGACTGTTGCGGGGCTTAAGCCTTGATTGAGCGGACCGAAAGACACATCCTCGGCCACGCTTGTGGCAAAGATCTGGTCGTCGGGGTCTTGCAGCACAAGGGCGACGCGGCTGCGCCAGTGGTTCAGGCCGCGCCGCGAGTAGTCTGCGCTTTGACCCGCAAGAAGCACTGTCCCCCTTTGCGGACGAAGCAAACCGTTCAGGTGCAGGAAGAGCGTCGATTTGCCCGCGCCGTTTGGCCCCAGGATGGCCAGCTTCCGCCCCGCGCTGATGGTCAGCGACAGGTCGTTCAGAGCTGGGCTTTCCCCCGCGTAGGCAAAGACCAGCTGATGTGCCGAAAGAATGGGGGTCACAGCATCGACCCCGCCACTGCCACAACCACAAGGGTCAGCACCACAAGCGCCAGCATTCCGTTGCAGACCGGAACCTGCCTTGTCAGCACCCGCATCTCGCCCTGCCAGCCCCGCGCCGCAAGTCCGGCCTCCGTCCGCTGCGCCCGCGCCAAAGCGCGCGGCAACAGGTTGGCGATCACCATGGCCGTTGACCGAAGCCAGCGTCGACGGCTGGAATGGCCAAGCCGCGCCCGTTGTGCCGCTGTCATCGCGGCCGCCTCATCGGTGATAAGGAAGACAAAACGATAGGTTAGAAGCGCCAATTCAACCAATTCCAGCGGCACCTTAAGCCGCCGGAGACCACCAAAGATATCTGCCGTGGGTGTGGTCATGGCAATGAACAGCAGACAGAAGGTTGCAGCCATTGCGCGGGCCACCAATCCGGCGGCCTGCACCGCGCCTTCGGGCGCAAAGGCCAGACCATTTGGTCCCACCGTAACCACCAGCATCAATGTCCCGGACATCAGAAACCCAAAGGGCAGCGCTGCCGTGGCCAGCCACAACCGCACCGGCACGCGCGCGCCAAGGAAGGTAAAGCCCAGAACAGCCAACGTCACCAGAACCGCACCCGGCCAAGGCGGCAAGATCAGTGCCAGGGTCAGGAAGCCAAAGCCTATCAGAGCTTTTTCCTCAAGCGCCCGGTGGCGCCAGCGGTTCTGGCTTGCGGCCCGGTCAAGCGTTCCGATCGCCATGTCAGGCCTGCGGCGGCGTATCGCCGTCTTTGAGGTCCTTTGATCGACCGCGCTCATGGGCCCGACCAATGGCATAGCCGACAACCAAGGCACCGAGTGCAGCCTGAAGCGAAAAGAACATGCCTTCGATCTCGCCGCTGGGGGGCGTCCAGATCGGGTCAAACCACGTGGCAAACCCTTCGGTCTGTTCAACCAGCGCGGCGGCCGCACCATCCGCGCCGCCGAACTCGCCGCCCATCAGAAGCGGTGCGATGACCAGCAGGGCTACGGCAAGCAGCATCCAGTATGAGCGTTTTGACATCACTTGCCCTCGCCTGCCAAAGTGGCCACGCGGTCTTCATCCCGGATCTTGCCCGACAAGGCCTCCATCACGACGACGGTCAAAAGCCCCTCGGCAATGGCAAGCGGCAGCTGCGTGATGGCAAAGATGCCGGCGAACTTTGCGGCCGCGCCGACAAACCCGGACACCGGGTCAGGGTAGGCCAGCGCCAGTTGCAGCGACGTGAAAACATAAGTCGCCAGATCCCCAAGGCTTGCCGCCAGAAACACCGCGACCGCAAAGGGCATGCCAAGCCTTCCGGCCAGCTTCCAGATGCCAAAAGCCACCCAAGGCCCCACGATCGCCATGGAAAACGTATTTGCGCCCAGCGTCGTGATCCCGCCATGTGCCAAAAGCAGCGCCTGAAACAACAGCACAATCAGTCCAAGCACCGCCATCACCGATGGACCAAAGACAATGGCACCCAGCCCGGTTCCGGTGGGGTGCGAACAAGACCCCGTGACCGACGGAATTTTCAGCGCCGAAAGTACAAAGGCAAAAGCACCGGAGGCCGCCAGCGTTAGCCTCGCCTCGGGCTTTTCGCGGATGATCCCGCGAATGCGCGCCGTTCCTGCCAGCACAAACGGGGCCGCAGCGATTGTCCAACCCAAGGCATGGGATGCGGGCAAATAGCCTTCCATGATGTGCATGACTTGTCCTTCCACATAGAACGCGCTGCTATCGAATGATCCGAAAGACACCCCGCTTCGGACGGCTTGCAGCACAAGAGCGATGGCAGGTCTCCTGACTCGCGGGTCGTTGCACCTCGGTCGCCTTCCCGGCCTTTTCCCCCTGTGGAAAAGGGGATGACCAGTGGCATCTGACCGAGGACTCGCCGCTCACAGTTGCGGGGGCAGCCACGGATTCGGCCCCTGATGGGTAATCCTCACCGTGTTCCCTTTTCATCCCTTGGCTTTGGGAACCATCACGCGCAGATAAACGGGCGTGGCGGGCGATGTCAATGATAAGCCTTATGTGTAGAAACGCGTCAAAGATGCTTCCTGAAGCGCCGGTCCTTAAATCTATCCTTGGTCACGCTGCGACGTCGATCAGAAAGATGGGCCTTCGTTCGCAGCATTTCTTGGCCATAGCCTGCCGCGGCACAAAATAAATCTACATGGCTTCATCGCACCTGCCCGAGTGATCGGACCTCTTGGAAACCCTGCCGGTAGTTGCTGTAAGACAATAGACCTCTTCGGATTGACCTAACTCGAGGTCGTGTCTCACCGAGATCAGCACTGCCAGAAATGTTCGTCGGCTTTGGGCCGTTTGCGATTTGATTGTCTGGGCTTCAACGACGACATTGTAAGCATGCTAAGAGAACTGGACTTCGTAGCTCCAAGCTTCATCCGGTGTATGCGCTCCCGCAATAAAGTGGAGCAGCCGGTGCCCTGCTTCGAGAAACTCCCGAGTTCGGTCCTGTGTGAAAGGTGGCGGGAGCTGAGCCTTGTTTCCGTGTGCAACGTTGTTCCGTAACTGTGCGTAGCTGCGCCCCAACAAAACCTGCCAAGATGAAACTTCGATTTGACACTGTCCCATTTCAACCCACCTCAATATTTGGCCACCAGACGTTGAGGGGTCGTTTCTTTGAAAAACTGAAAGCCCGATCCTGCAAAATCAAACTCTTTGAAAGGAAACTTGCATTCCAATGATTTACCGATCCGGTCCCAGTTGACGCCCCTAACCACACGCGTCCCTCCTTCCAAGTGAGCAAAATCATGGTTGAGATTGACCAAAAAGAACTCGAGCTTGGCAGCCAAAAGCATGAATCTTGAGATTTCTAAGTCCAAGCCAGCCTCCCGCACGTTCTCAGATGCTGCGTTGCAGCATTTGCATCCCGTGTCGAGCTCCGGAATGGGATGCAAATCCCGGCGACATCGTCAAAGTTCCAAGCCTGCGAGGCTCTGGGAAAACTTACTTAACTTAGAAACCGCGATCATGGTCGGTGGTCTCAAGGCTGCGAGATCAACCTCGGGCCCTGCGACGGCTTCGGCCTGTTCCACCGTGACGAGTACCTCAGCATCGGCTGCTGGCAGTTTGACCTCTCGCACGATCTCCTCTCGCGCCACAATCTCGGCCGCCAGTTTCGGCTCCGGCTCCACCGGGGCTTCAGCCTTTGCCTTCTCCGGCCGCACAAAATCCACCACCATCCTTTCGGCCAAACGCCGTTCAAGCGCCTCCATCCGTTGGGTCAGGACCTGCACGGCCGCAGCTTCCTTGGGCGGAAAGGGTAGGGCACCCTTCTGGGCATCAAACAGTTTCTTGAACGTCTGGTCCTGGAAATAGACAATCCGATGGACCAACAGCGGATTCTGCCGTTCAGGGATGAGGATGGCTTGATCGGGATTCAGCCGCCGCACCTCGTCGGGGGTCAGAAGTGGCCGCTCTTCCATCCGGCGGCTGACCGAACGCCTCTGCATGAAATCCCGATCCCTCGAAACGCTATCCGACACCGAAAGCTTGGTCGTCTTGCCCAAGGCGTCCGAAATCTCCCCCGCCGTTTTCTTGTCGTTGGCGGCCAGGTAGAGCTTCATGCCGGCCGCAGACTCGAGCGACAGGCGGACGTTTTCGCCATAGATGTTGTCGAGGCCAGGGATAGACTGGG